>CAYMMC010000216.1:2527-5723 GCA_964391125.1 uncultured Akkermansia sp. | reverse complement strand
CACATTCGGCGAGGCGTGCCCTTCGCCCATGATGCCGAATCAAACCATTAAACCGCATGGCTTGTCCGGCAGCCTCCTTTTGCGTCGAATCAATCGTGCAACTCATTTGTCTTGAAGGAATTAACATGAATTCCCGGCAATCTCCCCCTTGACTTCGCGAGAGGGTCGGCACGGTTTTTCCGTGCCAAGAAATCCGCATGTCGGCTCCCCGCTCTTGTCACCCTCGCAAGGGGAACCCGTCTCGTGATCCGCGAGCCCGCCCAAGATGGGCACCTCGACTTTCCCCTCCTGCGGCAACCGGCATGGCGGCGCCGCCGGCACGGGGACCTCGTTGATGTAGGGGAACATGAGAATGTTCCCGGCAGTTGGCCTCGGCATCCGATTCCGCTTAACCGAGCGCCATTCCCCTTAAGGAAGGAGAGTTATACATTAGATATTCTAATTTACATTTAATTTGCCGATATTTTATTCTGAAATAAGATTATCTCATCATGAGACCCGGCCTTATTCCCGATGTACAGAGGAGCTATGACGATGTCGCCGACGAGACGATGCTGGCGGGGATGGCGGTGGGGGATGCCGAGGCCTTCCGGCGTTTGCACAAGCGCTACGAAGGGCTTCTCTACGCGGCCATCCATCGCATTCTCGGCGACCCCGCCGACACCGAGGAAGTCTTGCAGGAGGTGCTGAACTCCCTCTGGCAGAAGGCCCATCAGTATCATTCCAGCCGAGGGCGCCCGATTACCTGGCTGACTTCGATGGCGCGGAACCGGGCCATCGACCGGCTCCGGGTGCGGCAGAGGCAGACCCGCCTCAAGGAGGCCTACACCGAGGCCGCCGCCCTCGGGCATCGCGGCGGCGCCCCGGATTCCGGATCCGAACTGGCGATGCGCCGGGACACCTGCCGGACGGTGCGCTCGGCGGTGATGGAGCTCACGGAGATCCAGCGCGAGGCGATCGAGAAGGTGTATTTCGAGGGGCTCACCCAGCAGGAGACCGCCGACCAGCTCGGCGAGCCTCTTGGCACGGTGAAGGCGCGCATCCGCCGGGGGCTCGCGAAGCTCCGCGAGACGATCATGGAGTAGCGGTCCGGAAAACGACCTTCCGCCCCGGATCGCGAGGCTGGCCCCGCCTCTACGGCAACGCTCCGCCTCTCACTTGGCCGACTGGTCCAAGGCCGCCCTGACCTCGGTCTCGATCTCCGCGTAGAGGGATTCGTCGGCCTTGAGGGCGTCCTTGGCGGCGTCGCGCCCCTGGGCGACCTGGGTGCCCTTGAAGCTGATCCACGAGCCGCGCTTCTGCAGGATGTCGTGCTCGATGGCCAGGTCGAGGAGGGAGCCGACGGCTGAGATGCCCTCGTTGAACATGATGTCGAACTCGGCTTCGCCATAGGGAGGGGCGACCTTGTTCTTCACCACCTTGAGCTTGGTGCGGTTGCCGGTGACGGAACCGTCGGAGCTCTTGATGCTGCCGATGCGGCGGATGTCGCAGCGGACGGAGCTGTAGAACTTGAGGGCGCGGCCGCCGGGCTGGGTCTCGGGGTTGCCGAACATGATCCCGACCTTCTCCCGGATCTGGTTCGTGAAGATGACGACGGTGCGGGCCTTGGAGATGATGGCGGTGAGCTTGCGGAGGGCGGCGCTCATGAGCCGGGCCTGGGCCCCGACGGTGGCGTCGCCGATCTCCCCGTCCAGCTCCTGCTTGGTGACGAGGGCGGCGACGGAGTCGAGGACGATGACGTCCAGAGCGTTCGAGCGCACGAGGGTTTCCACGATGCGGAGGGCCTCCTCGCCGGAGCTGGGCTGGGAGAGGAGGAGGTTGTCGAGATCGACGCCGAGGCGGCGGGCGTATTGGGGGTCGAGGGCGTGCTCGACGTCGACGAAGGCGGCGAGGCCGCCCTGCTTCTGGGCTTGGGCGATGACGGTGAGGGTGAGGGTGGTCTTCCCGGAGGATTCCGGTCCGTAGACCTCGACGATGCGGCCGCGGGGAAAGCCGCCGGCCCCGAGGGCGCGGTCGATGAGGAGGTTGCCGGTGGGGATGACCTCGACCTCGGTGCGGTTGTCGCTGCCGAGGCGCATGATGGCGGACTCGCCGAAGTCCTTCTGGATCTGGGAGATGGCGAGATCGAGGTTCTTCGCCCGGGCTTCGGCGATGCGGCTGGTCTCCTTGTCGTTGCTCTTCGGGGCGGCCATGTCGGATGCGGTTGGGGTTGACGGGGTGGCTCGGGCGGCGGTCTTCCTCGGGCTCGCCGTCTTCGGGCTGGAGGTGGCGGGCTCTTTGTCCGTCGTCGCGGGTTTCACGCCTTCTTCGGCACCGTTAGGAGATAGCAGTTGGACCATGGGATGACAAATGTTGTTTCGCGAAGAAAACCGAAAACTGTTCACAAGTCCAGTATAAAAATGAACATTCTTCGCTTTTTTCGCCCTTCGCCCGGATTTGCTTTCGGATGGAGTGTGTCTGAAAGTGCGGCTTTCGCCACGACCATGCGCATTCTTTCCGGCATCCAGCCCAGCGGGCGCCTCCACATCGGGAACTACTTCGGGATGATGGAGCCCTCGATCCGCCTTCAGGACGAAGGCGAGGCCTTCTACTTCATCGCCGACTACCATGCCCTCACCTCGACGCACGATCCGGCGGCGCTGCGGGAGAACGTCCGCAACCTCGCGGTCGACTTTCTCGCCTGCGGGCTCGACCCCGCCAAGGCCACCTTCTGGAGGCAGTCGGACGTCGTGGAGGTGACGGAGCTGGCCTGGATCCTGAGCTGCGTCACGCCGATGGGGCTGCTGGAGCGCTGCGTCTCCTACAAGGACAAGGTCGGCCAGGGCTTCTCCCCCTCGCACGGCCTCTTCGCCTATCCCGTGCTGCAGGCGGCGGACATCCTCATTTTCGACGCGAACGTGGTGCCGGTGGGGCGGGACCAGAAGCAGCACCTGGAGGTGACCCGCGACATCGCGCAGAAGTTCAACGACCGCTACGGGGAAGGGCTCCTCGAGATTCCGGAGCCGCGCATCCGCGAGGAGACGGCGACGGTGCCGGGCCTCGACGGTCGCAAGATGAGCAAGAGCTACGACAACGCCATCGACCTCTTCGAGGCCTCCGAAAAGGCCCTGCGCAAGAAGATCATGAGGATCGTGACCGACTCGACGCCGGTGGAGGATCCCAAGGACCCGACCGACAGCTACATCGTGCAGCTCTA
>CAYMMC010000216.1:0-2517 GCA_964391125.1 uncultured Akkermansia sp. | reverse complement strand
TACCGGCTCTTCGCCTCGGCGGACGAGGTCGCGGAGATGGAAGCCTCCTTCCGCGCGGGAGGGCAAGGCTACGGACACTACAAGCAACAGCTCTTCGAGCGGATCCGCGACCACTTCGCCCCGATGCGCGAGCGGCGCGAGGCCTTGGTGAAGGACGCCGCCTACGTCGACGGCGTTCTCGAGGCGGGCGCGGCCAAGGCCAGGGCGGAGGCGCGCAAGGTGATCGACCGGGTGCGCGCGGCGGTGGGGATGTAGCCCCGTCGCCCTCGGTCCCCGGCATCGGAACCGCCAGAAGCTTTCCGCGGGCCCCTTCGCCTTCCGCTGGCGACGGCGCGAAACTGCGCTAGATTCCGCCCCTCCATGCTAGCGGTCGACCGAGTCAGCGTCCAATACGGGGCCCGGAACCTCTTCCGGGACCTCTCCTTCACCGTGCGCGCGAAGGAGCGCTGGTCCCTCGCCGGACCGAACGGAGCGGGCAAGTCGACCCTGATGAAGATCATCGCCGGGATCGAGCAGCCCGACAGCGGCGGCATCGTCAAGGCGAGGCAGACCACGGTCGGCTACCTCCCGCAGGAGGGGGTGCAGCACAAGGGATCGACCGTCTACGACGAGGTCGCCAAGGCCTTCGACGACGTGCGCCAGCTCGAGAACCAGCTGAAGGAGGTCGAGACCGAGCTGGAGACCGCCGATCCCGAGAGCGGGGCCTACGGCGAGCTCCTCGAGGTCTTCGGCGATCTGACCCTGCGGCTCGACCACCACGACGTCAGCAAGATGCGGCCCCGCATCGCCACGGTGCTGGACGGGCTCGGCTTCGCGAAGAGCGACTTCGACCGGCAGGCCGGGGAGTTCAGCGGCGGCTGGCAGATGCGCATCGCCATGGCCAAGCTGCTGCTGCGCGAGCCCTCCGTCCTGCTCCTCGACGAGCCCACCAACCACCTCGACATCGAGACGGTGCAGTGGCTGGAGCAATGGCTGCGGCAGTACGGCGGGGCCATCCTCCTGATCTCGCACGACCGGAGCATGCTCGACAACCTGACGAACCGCACCCTCGCCTTCGAGAACGGCGGCGTGCAGCAGTATTCGGGCAACTACTCCTTCTACCTCCAGGAGCGCGTCGCCCGGCGCGAGCAGGCCGAGCGGGCCTTCAGGAACCAGGCCCGCGAGATCGAGAAGGCCGAGAAGCTCATCAACCGCTTCCGCGCCAAGGCGTCCAAGGCCCGCATGGTCCAGTCGCGCATCAAGCAGCTCGAAAAAGTCGAGCGCATCGAGCTGGAGCAGGACGCGGCGGCGATGGACTTCCGCTTCCCCCAGCCCGAGCGCAGCGGCCAGACCGTGCTGAAGCTGGAGCAGGTCTCCAAGCGCTACGGCGACAACCAGGTCATCGACCGGCTCGACTTCGCCATCGAGCGCGGCGACAAGATCGCCATCGTCGGCGTCAACGGCGCGGGCAAATCGACCTTTTCCCGCCTCATCGCCCGCGTCGAGGAGCCCAGCTCCGGCACCGTCACCGAAGGCCATAAGGTCGGCATCGCCTACTTCTCGCAAACCCACGCCGACGAGCTCGATCCGGGCAAGACCGTGCTGGGGACCCTGGAGGGCAGCGTCACCGCGGCGGCGGCGGGCAATCTCCGCACCCTGCTCGGCGCCTTCCTCTTCCGGGGGGACGACGTCTTCAAGTCGGTCGGCGTCCTCTCCGGCGGCGAGCGCGGCCGGCTCGCCCTCGCCCGCATGCTGCTGCAGCCGGCGAACTTCCTCATCCTCGACGAACCGACCAACCACCTCGACCTCCAGTCGCAGGAGGTGCTCCAGCGCGCCCTCGCCGACTACAGCGGAGCCTACGCCATCGTCTCCCACAACCGCTCCTTCCTCGACCCCGTCGTCACGAAGGTCCTCGAGTTCATCCCCGGCCAGAGGCCGAAGCTCTACTACGGCAACGTCAGCGACTACCTCGAGAAGAAGAAAGCCGATCTGGAGCTGGAGGCGGAAAAGGGCAGGCCCGCCTCCCCGCCGCCAGGCGCCAAGGCCGGCCCGGGCACGGTCGAATCCGGCCTCAGCCGCAAGGAGCAGCGCCGCCTCGAGGCCAAGGCCCGCGAGGAGCGGGCGGCGAAGCTGCGTCCGCTGAAGAAGGAGTTCGAGACGCTCGAAACCGAGATCGCGAAACTGGAGACGGAGAAAGGCCAGCTCGACGCCAAGCTCGCCGACCCCGAATTCTTCAAGAACGGCGAGCAGTCGTCCGCGGCGATGAAGCGCTATTCGGAGATCGAGGAGGCCCTCGAAGCCCGCATCGCGCGATGGAGCGATCTCAGCGAGAGGATCGAGGGCTTCGAGCAGGCGCCGTAGGAGGCGCAGGAGGCGGCGGGACCGCCGCGCTTCGCGGCCGAGGGGCTTTTCCACTTGAGTTCCCCCTTGGCGGAGGCGATGGATCGGGAGAACCCTCCCCTCCGACATGCCCCTGGAAAAAATCACCAGCGTCACCGGTCGCGGCGTCCACGTCCCCGGCTCGGACATCGACACCGA
>CAYMMC010000215.1:0-5738 GCA_964391125.1 uncultured Akkermansia sp. | reverse complement strand
GGAGCCGCGGCCCGAACCCGGCGCCGCGGCTGCCGCGAGCTCCGAGGCGTCGGCGAAGAAGTCCGGCGAGATCTCCCTCTTCGACGGCAAGGCGCTGGGGCAATGGAAGAAGACGGCCTTCGGCGGGGAGGGCGACGTCTTCGTGAACGAGGAGGGCGCCCTCGAGTTCGGCTTCGGCGCGGTGATCACGGGGGTGCATTGGGGCGGCGAGCTCCCCGCGACCTCGAACTACGAGCTCTCGCTGGAGGCGATGAAGCTCGACGGCAACGACTTCTTCCTCGCCCTGACCTTTCCGGTGAAGGATAGCCACTGCTCCCTCATCGTCGGCGGCTGGGGCGGCGGTCTGGTGGGCCTCTCCTCGGTCGACGACCTCGATGCCTCGGAGAACGAGACGATGCGGATCGAAGGATTCGAGCAGAAGGTCTGGTACCGCATCCGCGTGCGGGTCGCCGACGACAAGCTGCAGGCGTGGATCGACGACGAGGAGAAGATCGATCTCGACCTCGAGGGACGGAAGATCAGCCTGCGGCCCGGCGACCTCGAGCTTTCCGTCCCGCTCGGCATCGCGGCCTACCAGACGCGGACGCAATACCGCAAGATCGTCTGGCGCCCGCTCCCCGCCGGCGGGTGACTTTCCCGGCGCCGCGAAGGCCTCCCCGGAGCGAAAGGCGCCCTTGCTGTGTGGAGATTATAAAATATTCAAAAATTAAAATTATGGAGTCCTTAATTGTCAAGTTTTTGAACGAATTGCTTGACCGCCGGTCAATCTGTTGTCTGGATTATTAAAAATTGCCGGATCGCTCTCGGACCCGCCTGCAATTTTTGACGACCGCCCAACCATCCGACCTTCGACCCGCCCATGAACCTCCGCGACCAGCTCAAAGAAATCCTCCCTGACATTCTTCCCAAAAACCCCGCCCAGGCGATCAAGGGGACGGAGCTGATCGAGATGGTGAAGCATCGACTGAAGCAGGACTACTCCGACGCGACGCTGCGCTACCACTTCTCCATCATGTCCTGCGACCCCTCCTCGCCGATCGCGAAGGTGGAGCAGGGGCAGGGCTACTACCTGCGGACGACGACGATCCACACGATGAACAGCGCGCGGAACCTCTTCCGCGGAGGGTCGCTCGCGTCGGGCGGCGACGCGGTGGAGTTCGGGCTCGCGATGGAGCGCGCTTCGAAATTCCGCGCCGTGGTGAGGCGCTATCTCGAATCGGTGCGGCAGTATCCCTTCGCCTTCGAGGAGTCCCTCTCCGCCGACGCCGGGGCGAGCCGCTGGCGGATCCCGGATCTCGCCGTCGTCGATTGGCTCACCGCCGAGGAGGCGGGAGCGGGGATGGACAAGCGCAAGCTCGAGGTGCGGCGCCGCATGGGCGAGTCGCCTCTGCGCATCACCGCGGTGAAGCTGCGCCTCTCCCTCGACTACGAGACGGTGCTGGAAGATCTCTACCAATGCCTCTCCGCCTCCGAATGGGCCAACGTGGGCGAGCTGATCGTCGCCGCCCCGATCGACGATCCCCGCCTCGCCGAGGAGGTCAGCCGCTTCGCCGCCCGCCACGGCATCGGAGTGATCAGCTTCGGGCTCGCCGAGGACGTCCTCGACGACATGCCCGAGCCGGCCGTGATCGAGAATCTGGGCGAGCGCGAGTTCGGGTCCCTGCTCGGCCACTTCCTCGAGATCCGCCGTCACGCCGCTCCGGCGACGGGGCGCGACCACGACTGGCAGCACATCGTCGGCAACGCGGAGGCCAACTCCGACTTCGCCCGCTTCGAAAACTGGATTTCGCGCTGTCTCCTGGAGGAGCGCATCCTTTCGGCGGGCGAGTTCGAGGAGCTGAACCGCCTCGCCGCCAAGGCCGCCCGCGAGCAGGTGGCCTGAACGACTTTCCCTTGGCGAGCCGGGAAATCGAGGGAAGGCGCACCCGCCGCCCTCCGCGGTTTCCCGGCCAACCCTTTCGCGGGGCCGGCTGGCTCCGGCAGACCCCGGCGGGATCGCGGACCGGCCCGGAAACCGCTTGCGCGCCGGTCCAAGCCCCGGTCCCTTCCCTGCCGGGACTTCCGCCCTTCGTCCGACCCGCCGCCCATGACCGCGCCCTTTCGCCGAGCCCTCTGCCTCCTGATCCCGCTGCTCTGTCCGGAGCCGGGCGGCGCCGAGGTGGTGAAGGTGGAGGTCCGCTCCCGCGAGGCGGTGCCCGACGCTCCCGCCGCCTACGAGCTGGTCGTCGGCACCCTGCACTTCGAGGTCGATCCGGCGCATCCCCGCAACGCCATCGTCGCCGACATCGACCGGGCGCCGCGGACGGAGCGGGGCACGGTGGCCTTCTCGTCGGACTTCCGGCTGCTGCATCCCGGCACGCTCCCCGAGGAGGGCGGCTTCGCCTGGGTCGAAGTGCCCAACCGGGGCTCCCGCTCCCGTCTCGCGCCCTTCGCCATGCGGCACGGCTGGATCGTGCTGGAGGTGGGATGGGAGTTCGACATTCCCGAGCATCCCGACCGGCTCAACATCGAGGTTCCCGTCGCCAAGGAGGCCGACGGCGCCGCCATCGAGGGAATCGCGGAGGCGGTCTTCGTCCTGGAGCAGGCCAAGGAGGAGCACGAGGTCGTCGACCTGGCGGTCTATCCTCCGGTCGATTCCGCCGATCCGAGGAGGCGACTGGCCGTCCGCAGGGCCGCCCATCTCCCCGGCGGCGAGGAAATTCCCCAGGACCGCTGGCGCCTCAAAGGCAACCGCGTCGCCCTCGCGGACGGCTTCCGGCCCGGTCTGGTCTACGAGGTGTCCTGGGCGGCGCAGGATCCTCCGGTGGCCGGCTTGGGCTTCGCGGCGGTCCGCGACGCCGTCTCCTGGCTGAAGCACGGCGAGGACTCGCCCGCCAAGGCGAAGCACGCCGCCGGCTACGGCGGCTCGCAGACGGGGCGCTTCCTCCGGAGCTTCGTCTATCAGGGGTTCAACACCGACGTGGCGGGGCGCCGGGTGCTGGACGGGGCGATTCCCCACGTGGCCGGGGCGGGCCACCTCGATCTCAACCGCCGCTGGGCGACTCCGCGCGAGACGGCCTTGTTCCGCGCCGCCCGCTATCCCTTCTCGGATTCGGCGGTCGCCGATCCGGTGTCGGGGGCGCGGGAGGGGATTCTGGAAAACCCCCGGGTGGAGCATCCGCCCAAGCTCTTCTACACCAACAGCTCGGCGGAATACTGGGGAGGGGGCCGGGTCGCAGGGCTGCTCCACACCGACCCCGCCACGGGGCGGGACGTCCCCCCGCACGAGCAGGTCAGGCTCTACGCCTTCGCCGGGGCGCAGCACGGTCCCGGTCGCTTCCCCCCGCCGGAAGCCGCGTCCGGCGTCCGCGCCTACGCCACCAATCCGGTGAATTTCTCGCCGGTGGTGGAAGCGCTCCGGATCGCGATGTTCGAATGGATCGCCGAGGGCCGGACGCCGCCGCCCAGCGTCTACCCCAGCGTCGCGGACGGGACCCTGGCGAAGGCGGAGGACCTGGCCTTTCCGGCGATTCCCGGCGTCCCTTCCCCGCGGCGGCTGCCGGCGGGTCTGCGCAACCGCAATCCCCTGCACCGGGACGGCGCCGGAGAAGGGGCGGAGATGCCCCTGTTCGTGCCCCGGGTGGATGCGGACGGCAACGAAGTCGGCGGCATCCGGCTGCCGGAGGTCCGGGTGCCGCTCGCCACCTGCACGGGCTGGCTCTTCCGGTCCGCCGATTTGGGCGCTCCCCACGAACTGCGTCCGGTGCTGAGGGGATCCTGGATTCCCTTTGCGAGAACGAAGGAGGAGGCCGCGGCGCTGGGAGATCCCCGCCCCGCCGTCTCGGAACGCTACGGATCCCGCGCCGCCTATCTGGAGCAAACCGAGGCCGCCGCGCAGGAGTTGGTGGCAGACCGCCTTCTCCTGCCCGAGCACGTCGCCCCCTTTCTCGAAAGCGCCGCCCAGCGCTGGGCTTGGTTCTTCCCGGAGCGGGACTGAACGCCGCCCCGCCGCCGCCGGATCTTGCCAAGGAGGTGAAAAGCCGGGAGAATTCCCGCGTATCGGTCTCCATGCGCCCGTGGCTTCGCCTCCTCCTCCTTTCCGTCACCCTCCTCGCCGTTGCTGGGGGTGCGGTCGTCTTGTGGATCGGTTCGTCCTACTTCCTCGCTCCGGGACGCCGTGCGCCGGAGCCGCGTCATCGCGACGTCCTCGACCGCCCTGCGGAATACGGGCTGGCGCTGGAGCCCTTCACCGTCACCGCCGCCGACGGCGTCCCTCTCGCCGCCCTGCTCGCGACCCTCTCCCCCGAGCCGGGGAGGGCGGAGAAGACCCGCCGCATGGCCGTGCGTCTCGGACCGCCTCCGGCATCCCCCAGGGGCACCGCCGTTCTCCTCCACGGGCGCGGCGGCATGAAGGAGGACATGCTCGCCATCGCCGAGCGCTTCGTCGCGGGCGGCTACCGATGCGTCGTCTACGACGCCCGCTGCCACGGGGAGAGCGGGGGCTGGAGCTGCACCTTCGGGCACCGCGAGACGCAAGACCTCTCCGCCGTGCTCGACCGCGTCGCCGCCCTCCTCTCCGAACGCGGGGAGGATCCCGGACAAGTCTGCGCCATGGGCATCTCCCTCGGCGCCGCCGTCCTGTTGCAGTCGTTGCCCCGAGAGCCGCGCCTCTCCGCCATCGTCGCCGTGGCGCCCTTCGCGACCTTGCCCGAGGTGGTGGACCGCGCGGCGAAGCGCGCCATCCATCCGAGCATTCCCGGCTGGTTCGTCGCGGGAACGATGCGGGCGGGCGGATGGCGGGCCGGCTTCGATCCCTTCTCCATCTCGCCGCTGCGGAGCGTCGCCACGGCGGGCCAGCCGGTCTTCTTCGCCCACGGCGCCCGCGACGGCATCATCCCGGCGGAGCATTCGGAGCGCCTCCACGCCGCCGCCGCAGGTCCGAAGGCGCTCCGCATCGTTCCCGACGGGCATCACAGCGACGTCCTCGCCAAAGGCGGCGACGCGCTCTACGAGGAGATGATCGCGTTCTGCCTCGCGGCGGGGGCGGGTGGCGCCAGTAGTCCGTCGGGATTGAAATGACAGGCGTCAGGACAAGGGGCTGGGCTTGTGGGGGGCGCTTGGGAAAGCGCCCTTCCTTGGTTCTCCTGGACGGACGGGGGCCTCAAGGAGCGGGGCTTTCCCAAGCCCCGGCGCTGCATGGGGGCCTCGCCATACGGATTTCCATCGATCCTTCCGATTTCGACAAAGCGGCCATCGCGGCGATGGCCTAGAACCGGCAAGGCAACCCTCTTCTCCGCCCGGTGTTCCATCGGCGCACCTCCCGACCATGAATCCAACCCGACCCTCCTTCCACATTCCGCTCGACCGCCGCCGCCTCCTCCGTAGCCTGCTCCTCGCCGGCGGCGGGCTGGTCACCGGCGAGCTCTACGCGGAGGCGCTCGTCCTGACGCCCCGGGCGACCGAAGGCCCCTACTACCCCGACCACCTGCCCCTCGACCAGGACAACGATCTGGTGCAGATCCTCGGCGGCGCCGCGCCGGCGGGAGGCGTCGTCGCCGAGTTCGGCGGTCGCCTTCTCAGGGCCGACGGCAGCGCCGTGGCCGGACGGACCATCGAGCTCTGGCAGGCGGACCAGAACGGCTGCTACCTCCACAGCCGCGGCGTGCCCCGGGGCAGGGAGCGCGATCCCCGCTTCCAAGGCTACGGGAGGGCCGTCACCAACGGGAAGGGCGAATACCGCTTCCGCACGATCCGGCCGG
>CAYMMC010000214.1:0-5790 GCA_964391125.1 uncultured Akkermansia sp. | reverse complement strand
CCGTGTTCTTGAAGTGCAGCTTGGCGACCTTGCCCAATAGCTCCAGCCCGCCGAGGTCACGCCGCCAAGCAGGGGCATCCAGTAGCGGCCTTCCTCGTCGGCTTGGAGGAAGTCGTCCGCGCCCGCCCGCAGCGCCATCCCCGAGCCGCCGGTGTCCTCGGGGACGAAGTCGGGCCGGGTGATCGCGAGGTCGTAGGTGGGCGCTCCCTCGGGCGTGGGCCGGCCGGGGCGCAGGGACAGCACCGTCTCTTCGGCGCTGCCCACGACCTTGCCGAAAACGAAGGCCGTCGCGCTGTTGCCGATCTTCAGCTCGGGATGGCCGGAGGCGCTCTCCTCCGCCGGGACCATCTCCAGAGTCCCTCCCTGGGGGAGGTGCTCGATCGATTCGCGGAGCAGGGCGAGGAAGCGGGAGACCTCTTCGTCGCGGCGGTCCAGCTCGCGGATCTCGACGGCGGTGTCGCCGGCCTGCCAGAGGATGGAGAAGATCGCCCCCGAGATCAGCCCGAGGATGGCCATGGCCACGGCGATCTCGAAGAGGGAGAAGCCCGCCCTTCCCGCCCTCCCCGCCCTTCCGGCAAAGGCTCGACGCTGCGGAGGCCGTTTCATGAGTCGGCCAGATGGAGGATGAGAACGGCCCGCTCGGTCTGCTCGCCGCCGTCGTCGAGGAAGACGGCCTCGGCGGTCAGCCGGTGGAGGTTCCCCAGATCGGCGCCCTCGCCGTTGTCGATCGCGAAGGGCTCGACGTAGGTGCGGTAGGTGATGCCGGACAGGGGGTCGACCGCCTCGGAGGCCATGGCGTCGAGGCCGACGCGGCGCTTCTCCGCGAGCAGGGCTTCGAGGCGCTGCTGCACGTGCCGGTCGCGGGCGAAGCCCGCCGAGGTGTCGCCGATGCCCTGGAGGACCTGCAGCAGGCCCGTCACCGTGATCGCGAAGAGCGCCACGGCGAGGACGACGTCGAGCAGGGCGTAGCCCCGCTGCGCGGATCGGCCGGCGGCGCCCGCCGCTCTCGGAACGGTCTGCACGGCCTTTCTCATCGACTCATTCGACCCAGGACCGCTCCGACTTCACGTCGGCGGTGAGCGGATGGAACTCCACCTCGAAGAAGGAGGAGTCCGCCTCGACCCGGAACCGCATCGGCTCGCACATGCCCGAGGGCTGGAAGATCCAGACCCGGTGCTCGCTCCCGGCGAGGGCGAGCCATTCCACGTCGTTCCAGAAGCGCATGCTCGCCCTCGTGCCGGCGGGGTGGTCGTATTCCTGGAAATAGCGCATGCCCTCCCGGATTTGCTCCTCCCTCGGATCGGGGGGGGCGGCGGGGGCGGTCTCGATGCCGCGCGCCGCCGAGACCTCGGCCATGGCGCGGAGCACGGCGTCCTGCTCCAGCTCCAGCCGGAGCGTCTCCGCCTCCTCCGGACCGGCGTAGGGGCGCAGGAAGCGGCTCGCCCGGAAGCCCCGCGAGTCGATCAGGATCTGGTAGGGCCTCCCCTCCGCCATGGCCCTGCCGCGCACCTCGCGAGCGAGGAGGGCGAGGCGGTTCACCGGTTCGCGGGCGAGGCGTTCGCGCTGCACGCTGTCGATCGCGGGCACGGCGAGGCCCGTCAGGATCGCGACCACGGAGATGGCGATCACGATCTCGACGAGGGTGAAGGCGCGGGACCGGGGCGGCAGGCTACCAGTTCCCGATGTCGTCCTCGCTTTCCACGCCGTCTTCGCCGAGGGAGAAGAGGTCATACTTCTTGCTGCTTTTCTGCGCGGGGAAACGGTATTGGTAGTCGTTCCCCCAGGGGTCCTTCATCGGCTCCTCGAGGTAGGCGCGCCAGCGCTCGGGCTGGGGCTCGCCGCTGGGGCGCTCGACGAGGGCGCGCAGCCCCTGCTCCTGCGACGGAGGCTTGAAGTAGTTGTTCCGCTCGTAGGCCTTCAGGGCGAGGTCGAGGCTCTGGAGGTCGGAGGCGACCCGCTGGGCCTTCGCGTCGTCGATGAATCCGGTGATCAGATAGATGCCCGAGCCCATCAGCACCGCGAGGATGGTGAGGACGATGACGAGCTCGACGAGGGTGAAGGCGGTGCGCCGCCGCAGGGCCGGGGATGGGGAGGCAGGGAGTTGCATCGTTTTCTGGGGTGGGTTGTGGCGGGGGTCACCGGGCGCGGATGCCGGACATCGATCCGAAGATCGTCGTGATCATGCAGTAGGCGACGACGCCCACGATCGCCGCGACGAAGACCAGCATGACGGTCGGGACGACCGTCGTCAATCTCGCGATGCGCACATCGAGGTCCTCGTCGTATTTCGCCGCCGCCTTGGCGAAGGCCTTGCCCAGCTCGCCGGTCTGCTCGCCGATGGCGACGCGGTCGACGAGCTGCTCGGGAAAGGCTCCCGTCTTGGCCATGGCCCGCGCCAGCCCGCTCCCCTCGCCGACGTCGGCGACGACCCGGTCGAGATGGGCGCGGATGTAGCGGTTCGGCGTGCCCCTGGCGACGAGCTTCAGGCTGTTCAGCAGGGGCACCCCGTTGTTCACCAGATTCGACAGGGTGTGGCAGAACTGCGCGTAGAAACGGCCGAGGACGACGGGTCCGAAGGCGGGCAGCGACATCTTGTGGCGGTCCCACCATTCCCGCCCCGCCGGGGTCGCGATGGCGATTCGGAATCCGGCCGCGAGCGCGACCATCCCCCCGAGGATCAGCCACCACCAAGCCGCCATGAAGTCGGTGAAGCGGATCAGCAGGTCGGTGAGGAGGGGCAGCTCCTGCCCCGTCTTCGACATCATCCCGCTGAGCGAGGGCATCAGCACGGTGCTGAAGACGAAGAGCAGGGCGACGCAGGCGAGCATCACCGTGATCGGGTAGACCATCGCCCCGAGGGTGCGGCGCTGGAGGGCGAAGAGCTGCTTCAGGTTCACGACGAGGCGCCGCAGGATCTCCGGCAGCGAACCGCTCGCCTCCCCCGCCGCGACGAGGCTGGCGTAGAGCTCGTCGAAGGAGGGCGAGGCCACGGCGAGCGCCTTCGAGAAGCGAGCCCCCTCGCGGATCTCCTCGCGCAGGCAGCCCGCGACCTCGCGGATCGAGACATTCGCCTGCCGCTCCGCGAGCACCTTCAGGGCGCGTTCCAGATTCATCCCGGCGTCGAGCAGGTCGGCCAGCTCCTCGGTGAAGAGGACCATCTCCTGGCGCTTCAGGCGGGTGTGGCGCTTCGCCTTTCCCCCGCCCGCGCCCTGGCTTGCCGCCTCGGCCGCCGGGTCCACGACCACGGGCACGAGGGATTTCGACTCCAGCTCGCGGTAGGCCTCGGCCTTGTTCCGAACCACGACGCTGCCCGAGACCTTTTTCCCGGTCGGATCGATCGCGGTGTAGGTGAAGGCGGGCATGGGGGCGAAGGCAATGAACCCCGCCGACGGCGGGGCGTTTCCCATCATTCCACCGTTCCGGCGCCGGGGTCAAGCCCACCGCATGCTTCGGAACACGGCGGCGCGTCCAGTCCCGCCGGGGTGTGGCGGCGGATCTTCCGCGGTCCCCTTCCCGGCCAGCGTCGGGGAAGGCGAAACGCGCACGGGATCGCGCCGCGTGCGGACTTGTCGATCGGACCGATGGGAGGGACACTGCCAAACCGAAGCCTCGCGTCGGCTCTCGCCCATGTCTCGCGCGTTCCAACTCCTCGCGGCCCTGGCCCTCGGCGGCGCGTGCCCCGCGCTCCAGGCCGAAGCGCTCCCCCCGGCATCGCGGGAGATCGGCCTGCGCTTCTTCGAGGAGAGGATCCGTCCGGTCCTGGCCGAGAAGTGCTACTCCTGCCACAGCGCCCAGTCGGATAAGCTGAAGGGGGCGCTGCAAGTCGACCATCTCGAGCACCTCCTCGCCGGCGGGGAGACCGGTCCGGCGCTGGTCGCCGGGAGTCCGGACGACAGCCTCCTCGTCGAGGCCGTCGCCTACGGCAATCCCGATCTGAGGATGCCGCCGAAGGAGCGGCTTCCCGGCGGCGTGGTCGAGGACTTCCGCAAATGGATCGCGGGCGGCGCACCCTGGCCCGAGGAGCCCGTGCCGCAGGCGGGCGAGCAGGCCGCGGGCAAGGCCTTCGATCTCGAAAAGCGCCGCGCCGAGCACTGGTCCTGGCGCCCCGTGGTCAAGCCGCCGCCTCCCGCGACGAAGGATGCGGACTGGCCCCGCTCGCCGGTCGACGCCTTCCTTCTCGCCCGCATCGAGGCCGCCGGGCTGCGCCCCGCCGAAGCCGCCGACGACCGCGCTTGGCTGCGACGGGTTTATTTCGACCTCGTCGGCCTGCCCCCGACGCCCGAGGAGATCGCGGCCTTCCTGGACGACGCCCCGCCCGGACGCCGAGAAACCGTCGTCGACGCCCTTCTCGCCTCGCCGCACTTCGGGGAGAAGTGGGCGCGACACTGGATGGACCTCGTGCGCTACGCCGAGACGCACGGACACGAGTTCGACTACCCCATCGACCACGCCTTCGAATACCGCGACTACCTCGTCCGCGCCTTCAACGAGGACGTCCCCTTCGACCTCTTTGCCAAGGAGCACATCGCCGGCGACTTGATCGGGACGCCGCGACGGAACGCGAAGGAGGGCTTCGACGAATCCGTGCTCGGCACCGGCTTCTGGTATCTCAACGAGGCGACTCACGGCCCCACCGACGTGCTCGCCGACGAGGCCGACCACCAGGCCGCGCAGATCGACGTCTACGGCAAGGCCTTTCTCGGGCTGACCATCTCCTGCGCCCGCTGCCACGACCACAAGTTCGACGCCATCTCCACGGCGGACTACTACGCGCTGACCGGCTACCTCCACAGCAGCGCCCGGACCGTGCGGTCCATGGACCCCGGAGGCAAGCGCGCCGCCGCCGCCGCGAGACAACGGGAGCTGCTCGCCCAAGCCGGCGCCGCCCTTCCAGCCGTAGCGGAAGAGGCCAGTCTTCCGCCATCCACGCTGGACGCGGACTTCGACTCCGACACCCTCCCGCCCGGTTGGACCGCGATCGGCGAGGCCTTCGCCCCCACCGGAACCGCTCCCCGCTTCACCCTGGAGGAAGGCGCGACCTTCACCACGCCCGGCACCGTCTCCAGCGTCCGGCTCGGCGAAGCGCACAGCGGCGTGCTGCGCTCGCCCACCTTCGAGATTCCGGGCGACGCGATCCACGTCCGGCTCCGCGCCAAGGGCGGGATGATGCGCGTGGTCATCGACAACTACCACATGGCCCTGCATTCGCAGCTCCTCTTCAACGGCACCATCCGCAAGGATCTCGACACCAAGGGCGAATTCGCCTGGGTGCGCTTCGACGGCGACCTGAAAAAATATCGCGGCCACCGCGCCTATATTGAGTTCGTCGACCCCGGCCCCGGCTTCCTCGAGATCGACGAAGTGCGCTTTTCCAACGATCCTCCCGCCGACCCACCGGCGAAGCCCGCGCCCCCGGCCTCCATCGACGAGCGGGTCGCCGCCCTCCTCGCCGAAGGGCGACGCCTCGCCGCCGCCCTTCCGCCGGAACGCCTCGCCCTGACCATGAGCGAAGGCACGCCGGAGAAGGCCCGCATCTACGTGCGCGGCAGCCACCGCAGTCTCGGCGAGGAGGTTCCACGCCGCTTCCTCGGCGCCCTCGGGGGCCGCGAGGGCGACCGCCTCGTCCTCGCCGAGGAGACCGCCTCGCCCGAGAATCCCCTCACCTCCCGCGTCGCCGTGAACCGCGTCTGGCACCACCTCTTCGGACGCGGCCTCGTCGCCAGCGTCGATGACTTCGGGCCGATGGGACAGGCCCCCTCCCATCCCGCGCTGCTCGACTGGCTCGCCGCC
>CAYMMC010000213.1:0-5805 GCA_964391125.1 uncultured Akkermansia sp. | reverse complement strand
CCGCCTCCGCCGCCTTTCCGA
Source organism: uncultured Akkermansia sp. (assembly GCA_964391125.1). GTDB lineage: Bacteria > Verrucomicrobiota > Verrucomicrobiia > Verrucomicrobiales > DEV007 > Arctic95D-9. The sequence goes on along the minus strand of CAYMMC010000213.1, from coordinate 5,784 downwards.
CCGGTGATCGCCGCTGGCCGGAACCGTTCGCGGTCAGAACAGCTCGAAATCGATCAAATCGTCGCCGACTTCGGGCTTCAGCGAGATCTCGCTGTTGGCGTTCCGGGTCACGAGAGTGGCGATGGCCTGGTCCGTGGTGACTTCGTTGACCTTCACCCAGCCGAGCACGTCGCCGCCCCGGCGCACCGCGAAGCGCTGCTCGATCTTCACCCCCTGGCCCGAACCCGCGTCGAAGGTGACGATGCCCCACTCCGAGTCGTAGCTCGTCACCTTCGCGAGCGAAGGCGCCGCCATCACCTGCGAACGCATCCGCCGAAGCTGCGCCTCGATCTCGGGATTGCCCCCCGGAGGGTTCTCCACCGCGTTGCGGAGGAAGTCGGGCAGCTCCGCGGTGATCTCCGCCTGGCCGCCGCCCGTCGCTGGCGCCGTCGGGGGGGCGGCGGCGTTGCCGGCGGCGATCTGGTTGTATCGCTGCTCGGTGAGGCGGCTCTGCTCGCGCGCCTGGTCGAGCGACTCGCGCAAGCTGGCGATGTCGGGGTCCTCGGGGGTCGGGAGCGTCGCCTCCGCCTCGCGGGCGGCGGGAGGCGGCGGGCTGCCGTTGGCGGGAAGGGCCCCGGGGGCCACCTCGGTGAGGTAGACGGGATTCCCCTGGGCGTCGTAGAGCACGGTGCCGGCGGGGCGAGGCGACGCTTGGGCCGACGCCCGCTCGGCGCCCGGCTGGCCCGGCGCCGCCCCGGCGTGCCCCAGATGCTGCATCAGCCGTTCCTCCTTCTCCGCGAACTCCTTCTCGTAGCTCGACCGGACGAAGTCCCGGTAGCTGAGGGCCCCCACGACGAGCAACAGGGTCGCCGCGACCGCGAGCGCGATCGATGGCGTGTGGCTCGTCGGTCTCCGTTCACCGATGTCGTCTGGTCCGATCATGACAGCCGGAATCCTACCACAGTGCATCGACGGAATCCAACCCGGGACTTCGCGAAGCCCCTCTCTTTTTCGGGCGGCGGCGAGCGGGCGGGGGATCGCCTCCGCGTCCACCGGCGCACACGGCCAGCCCCCGGTTGATTCCGGGCGGGCTTCGCCGTTACTGGGGGCGACATGCCTCCATTCCGCATCGCCATCGTCGGCGCCGGCTCGGTCGGTTGCTACTACGGCGCCCGGCTCGCCTCGGTCGCCGAAGTCTCCTTCCTGATGCGCAGCGACCTCGCCGCCGTCCGCGAGCGCGGCCTGCGCATCCACAGCGTCGCGGGCGACCTGCACCTCGATCCGGTGCGGGCCTTCGCCACGACGGAGGAGATCGGGCCGGCCGACCTCGTCGTCGTCGCTCTGAAGACCACGGCGAACGAGGCCCTGCCCGAGCTGATCCCTCCGCTGCTGAAGCCCGGCACCGTCCTCCTCACTCTCCAGAACGGACTCGGCAACGAGGCCTTCCTCGCCAGCGCCTTCCCCGGCCGCCCCGTCCTCGGCGGGCTCTGCTTCGTGTGCATCAATCGCGGAGAGCCCGGCGTGATCCACCACCTCGCCCACGGCAAAGTCGAGATGGGCGCCCACTCGGGCTCCGAGGCCCTCGCCTCCGTGGCGGACCTCTTCGTCCGCGCGGGGCTCGACTGCCGCGTCTCGCCCGACCTCGGCCTCGCCCGCTGGCGCAAGCTGGTCTGGAACGTCCCCTTCAACGGCCTCTCCATCGCCGCCGGCGGAATCGACACCCGCCGCATCCTCGACGATCCGGCCCTGCTCGCCCGCACCCGCGCCCTCATGGACGAAGTCGTCGCGACCGCCGCCGCGCTCGGCCACCGCATCGGTCCCGATTTTGTCGAGGCGAACCTCCGAGGCACGATGGAAATGGGCCCCTACCAGCCCTCCAGCCTCGTCGATTTCCTCGCCGGCCGCAGCGTCGAGACCGAGGCGATCTGGGGAGCGCCGCTGCGCGAGGCCCGCGCCCTGGACGTCCCCGTGCCGGAGCTGGAGCGGCTTCATCGCCAGATTCTCGCCGCAACGGAAGCCGCGCCCTTCGCGATGACGGGTAGAGGGCGGGCTGAGTTCGGATCTTGACACCGGGCCTTCGCGCGGGTTTGTGATGGGGCATGGAAGATCGCGCCCCGCAGCTCCGCCACGTGCTCAGCGAGTCCTTTCTCCCCGGAGGGGGGCTTCTCGACGACGAGGCTTTCGGGAAGCTCCTGGAGCATCTCCGATGGGTGCATCTGCGCGGAAAGGAGCTGCTCTTTTTGAGAGGCGACGCGAGCGACGATCTCTACGTGGTCGTGTCCGGCAGGCTGCGGGCGGTGGGTCCGGATCAGTCGGGACGGGAGATGACACGGGATCTGGGCGTCGGGGAAGTGATCGGCGAGATGGGGGCGATCGCCGGGGAGCCGCGCAGCATGGCGGTCTTCGCGGTGCGAGACAGCGACCTCGTCTCGTTGTCGCGGCGGGCGCTGGAGAACTTGATCGCGGAGCATCCCCAACTGATGATGGGGATCCTGAGCACGGTCATCCGCCGGCTCCGCCTCCCGGCGGGGACGGAGGGGGAGGCGGGGGCGACTTGCTCGACCCTCGCGCTGGTGCCGCTGGGGCGGGACCTTCCAGCGGGCGAGTTCGCGCGGCGCCTGGTGAAGTCGCTCGGGGCGCTCGGCGCGGTGCGCCTGCTGGACCGGGGCACGGTCGAGGCTCTCTCGGGAGTGCCGGGGGGCGCCGACTCGCCGCCCGGCACTCCCGAAGGGGAGGGGCTGCAGGACTGTCTGAACCGGCAAGAGGCGGCCCACGAATTTCTCGTCTTTCTGGCCGACCCGGACCATGTCGAATGGACGCGACGCTGTCTGCGCCAGGCGGACCACATCCTGCTGGTGGCGATGGCGGCGGCGGACCCGGCGCCGGACGAAGGGGAGGCGGGGCTGGTCTGGGACGACCACGGGGCCCGCTCCGCGCGGAAGAGCCTCGCCTTGGTCCATGGCGACGGCGCCCCGCTGCCCGAGGGCACGGCGCGGTGGCTGGAGGGCCGCGACCTCCACCGCCACTACCACGTGAGGTGGGGCGCCCCGTCCGATTTCGACCGGCTCGCGCGCTCGCTCGCGGAGCGGGGCGTGGGCCTCGTCCTCGGAGGGGGCGGGGCGAGGGGCTTCGCCCAGATCGGCGTGATCCGGGCTCTGAGGGAGTCGGGAATCCCGATCGACTTCGTCGGGGGCACCAGCATGGGGGCCATCGTGGCGGCGGCCTGCGCGATGGAATGGGACGCGCCCACGATGGTCGCGCTAGGGGTCGAGGCCTTCGTCGAGTCGAAGGCCTTCAAGGAATACACCCTGCCGCTCGTCTCGCTGATCCGGGGCGACCGGCTGGAGCGCGTGACCCGGAAGATTTTCGGAGAGACCCGGATCGAGGATCTCTGGATTCCCCAGTTCAGCGTCTCCTGCAACCTCACCTCGAGCGAGGCGGTGGTGCATCGGCGAGGTCTGCTCTGGAGGGCGTTGCGGGCCAGCGGATCGCTGCCGGGCGTGCTCGCCCCGGTGCTGGAGGACGGCCAGTTGCTCGTCGACGGCGGGGTGCTCGACAACCTGCCCGGCGGCGTGATGCGCTCCTGGTCCGGCGGTCCCGTGATCGTGGTGGACGTCAGTCCCGCCGTGGACCTGCGGGCGAATTGCGAGCGGGTGCCTTCGCCGTGGCAGTTGATCCGGAGCCGCTTCGCCTCCCGAGGCCGCCCCGCCATGCCCGGCATCGTGGACATCCTGATGCGCGCGACCACTCTCACCAGCGCCAGGATCGCGTCCTCGGTGAGGGGGGACGCCGACCTCTATCTGCATCCGCCGGTCGAGGCCTACGGCCTGCTCGAGTTCGAGGCGATCGAGAGGATCGCGGAGGACGGCTACGCCTACGCCATGTCGCGGATCGAAGAACTCGGAGGTCCCGAGGGCGTTTTTTGTCGCAAGGGCCTCGATTAGAGCGATTCTTGTCGTGGCGATCCGCATTTTCGGGTTATCTTCCCCAATTTCCCCATTGTTGCCGTGGCCACACTAGCATTGATCAGCCAAAAAGGAGGAGTCGGTAGAACGACCATCGCCGTGAACCTCAGCTATTCCTTGGCCAGACGTGGCTGGAGGGTGCTGCTGGTGGACGCGGACTTGCAGGGAGGGGTGGGCTTCTCCCTGACCGAAAAGGCGAAGGACGCGCCCGGCTATCACGATCTGCTCGCCGCCGCGGAGGGAGAGGAAGCGCCCAGCGCGGAGGAGATCGTCATCCCGACGAAGCTCCCCGGCCTTTCTCTGCTCACCCGGGGGTCGCGCCGGGCTCTCGACCGGATCCTCTCCGGCGCCGGCGAAACGACCTTTTCCGTCGAGAGGGTCGGGGCCGTGACCGGACAGTTGGCGGCTTTGGACCACGATCTCGTCGTCTACGACGCTCCCTGCGGCGTCCATCCGGTGGCGACGGCCCTGGCCCGGTCCGCCGACGCCCTTCTCGTCCCGCAGCAGCCGGAGCCGCTCTGCCTGAGGTCCCTGCCCCTGGCGCTCCGCATGATCGCCTCGGCCCGCGCCGCCAACGGAGGCGAGGACCGCCCGCGCCTCGCGGGCTTCGTCCTGTCCATGACGGATCCCGAAGATCCCTCGAACCTCGCCGACCAGCGCGAGTTCCGCGACCTGCTGCCCATCGAAATGGTGTTGGAGACGGTGATCCCGACGCACCGGGACTTCCTCGAGGCGAGCCGGCTCGGCGTCCCCGTGGCGATGCTGCGCGAGCGGCCCTCGGCTTCCTCGTTGATCTTCGACCAATTGGCTGCAGAGCTGGAATCCCGTCTCGGTCTCTACGACGACGAAGAAACCCCGCCCAGGAACCGCGACGACTATGTCCGACTCGTGGATTGACAAAGACGAACTCGACGAGCTGGTCGGCGCCTTCTCCCCCCGGAAGGGGCGGAGTCGGCGGAATGCCGCCCATCCTCCTCGCCGGTCGAAGGCGCCCACGGGCGAGCCGTCGCCCCCGCCGCCCGCGAAGGAGGAGCCGTCCGAAACGGCCGCTCCCCCCTCTGATCAAGGAAGGGGAGGCGCCGCGGGAGGGATCGTGTCGCTGTTCGAACTCGACGACGAGCCGGCGGACGAGGAGGAGGGTCGCGAGACGCGGGACGCGGACCGTGAAGAAGCGAGTTCGGAGGCGGTCCCGGCATTTGGGCTCGTCGAGGTTGGGGCGCCGCCTCGCCCGGCTCGGCCCGATGGAGAGGGCGCGGGAGGGGCGACCGGGGGGGAAGCGGAGAAGCCTCCTGCCCGGGAAACCGGGGGCGACGCGTCCCCCTTCGCGGCGACCCCTCCGCCGCTCCTTGGACTGGAAACGTTCGGAGGGAATGCCGACGGCCCGGAACCGTCCCGCCCCGTGGCCGACGAAGGCGGCAATCTCGCTCCGGCTCCGGCGGAAGCGGACGAGCCCGACCGGGGATCCTGGCTCTCCAACGAGACGGAAGTCGAGACCGACTTGTCGGAAGTGCCGGCGAGGGAGGTGCCGCGCTTTCTCGAAGACGAGGAAGTGGAGGCGCCGCTGCGCCCTGTCGCGCTGCCGGAGCGCGACGCGGACCGCGCCCTAAGCGCCCTCGCCGAAGCGAGGACCCGGGCCGAGCAAGGCCGCCTGCTACGGATTCGATCCTGCGCGGGACTGCCGTCGGGGGCTTCGGTTGAAGATTCAGGAACCGGGGTAGACCATTCCGCTGCGGACGCAAGACTGGAAGGGCCCGAGCCCGAACCGGAGCCCGAACCGGAACCCGAACCGGAGCCCGAACCGGAACCCGAACCGGAGCCCGAACCGGAGCCCGAACCGGAG
>CAYMMC010000212.1:0-5826 GCA_964391125.1 uncultured Akkermansia sp. | reverse complement strand
GCTCACTCGCTGCCAGCCCTGCTTCGTCCGATGAATCGGGCGATTTAGACGAATCGTCCCGACGTCGCTGACGCGGATGCTCCGGCGGCGCACATGGACGTTGGCGCCGAACGAATCGGACGCGCTGATGCCGGATTTCGACACGCGCAATCGGATCTTGACCGGATACTTCCCGACCAGGTTGCGCTCGGGCTTGCGTGTGTTCGGCTGGCTCTGCACCGTGCCGGACAGATCCACCTTCAGATCGAAGCGCCCGTATTCGCCCGTCCCGCGGAAGCTCCCTTGGATCGACTGCTTCGACGGCCGGTTTCTCAGAGAGCCGTTGAAGTAAACTTTCGCGACGACTTCATCGGCTAGGGCGAAACCTCCGGCGAGGGGCAGGAGCGCGGCTAGGAGGAGTCCGGCAAGAGGAGGTGTTTTCATGGCGATGGTCCTTTCTTTGGTTGGTTTGCCCGCAGGGGGCGCTTGTTTCCTTCGGTCCTTCTCCCGGAGACACGGTAACCTTGCGCCGGGCAACGGTCAATCGGCGTCGATCCGGCCCTTTTGGGCCTCGCCATCGTCCACGGCGGGGCGAGGATCGCCCCGCATCGACGCCCCTCTCCATCCGTCCACCGTGCATGAATCCAACCTTCCGTCTCGCCTCCGCCCTCGCCCTTCTCTGCGGCTTCGCACTCCTCCTCCCCTCCTCCGCGGCGCGCCCCGACCGCAGCCAGCTCGCCCGGATCCATGGGAAGATCCAGTTCGTCTCGAGCTTTCCCGACTACAAGGTCCAGGTCGTCACCTCCTTCCCGGACCTGAAGGTGAAGAAGGTCGCCTCCTTCCCCGACGCGCCCGGCAAGTGGCAGATCGTGACCAGCCATCCCGATTTCAAAATTCAGATTGTGAACTCCTTCCCCGATTTTAAGATTCAGTATGTCGAAAGTTTTCCGGGGGTGGTCGATTGAGGGATTCGCGCTGTTGGCTTGGTCCGTCGCGGCATCGTTGTCCGTCGCCGCCTCCGACCTGGGAACCTACGAAGGCTGCACTTACCTTGCCGCGCCTTGGTCCGATGGCGACTCCTTCCAGGTGCGACTGCCCGATCGGCGCAAGATCGTGGTGCGGCTCTATTTCGTCGACTGCGTCGAGAAGGACGTGGGCGACACCAGCGGCAAGCGGCGCCTCCGGGAGCAGGCGCGCCACTTCGGCGTCGACGACTATGCCGCCGCGCACGGCTTCGGCACCGAGGCGGCGGCCTTCGTGGAACGCGTTCTGTCCGAGCCCTTCACGGTCCACACCAGCTTCGCCAAAGCGCCGGGCCGCAGCGCCAGCCCCCGGCACTACGCCTTCGTCCGCACGGCGGCGGGGCGCGATCTCGGGGAGCTATTGGTCGAGAACGGGCTCGCCAGGGCCTTCGGCTTTGGCCGCGAAACCCCGGACGGCACCCACCGCGACGACTGGGACGCGCACCTGAAGGACACGGAGTTCGCCGCCGCGTTGCACCGCCGCGGGCTCTGGAGCCACTGCGAGCCGGACCGCCTCGTGGAGATGCGCCGCCAGCAACGCGAGGAGCTTCGAGCCCTCGAGTCCATCGACGACGCGCTCGCGCTCGCTCCGCCCGCCGAGTTGATCGACGTCAACGCCGCCTCCCTCGAAGAGCTGGTCCGGATCGGACTGCGGGAGTCCATCGCCGACGAGGTGATCAAGCGCCGCCCCTTCCGGGATCTCGCCGCACTCGGCGCGGTCCGGGGCATCGGCCCCGCGACGCTGCGGAAAGTCGCCCCCTTCCTGAAATTCGACGAGGCCGCCGCATCGCCCGAAGCCGCGCCTTGATTCCCGCCCCATCCGGGGTTCCCTTTGCCGTGCATGGATCGTGAACAGAACCTCGCCCGCTTTCTCCAATCCGACGGGCGCACCGTCATCCTTCCCATCGACCACGGCACCGCCATCCCCGTGCCGGGCCTGGAGGACCCGCGGGGCTTGATCGAGCGGCTCAACCCCGTCGTGGACGGCTACGTCGTCAATCTCGGCCTCGCCTTCGCCGCCGCCGAGGAGCTCCAGGACAAGGGCGTCTGCCTGCGCACCGACTGCTACAAGCCGCGCTACGGCGACCATCTCGACGAGGGCAGCTACCGGCTCTACGGCGCGGAGGAGGCTCTCGCCGCCGGCTCCCACGCGATGATGAACATGCTCTACGTCCACCATCCCAACGAGGCCGGAATCTTCCGCGAGGCGGCCGAGCTCGTCTCCGAGAGCCTCGACGCCGACCTGCCCGTCGTGCTCGAAGCCCTGCCCTTCGGCATCGGACGCCCCGACGACTACACCGTGGAGAACATCGGCTACGCCGTCCGCGCCGCCGCCGAACTCGGCTGCGACATCGTCAAGACCGCCTTTCCCACCGGAGCGGGGACCGACGAGTTCCGCGCCATCGTCGAGGCCTGCTTCGTCCCCGTCGTGGTCCTCGGCGGCGCCGCCATGGGCGACGACCGGGCCCTCCTCGAGATGGCGAGGAAGTCCCTCGACGCCGGCGCCGCCGGCATCGCCGTGGGCCGCAACGTCTGGCAGCATCCGAAGCCTGACAAGATCGCCAAATCCCTCCACGCCATCGTCCACGAGGACGCCGCGGTCGACAGCGCCCTGAAGTGTCTAGCGTGAAAAGTCCGGAGCCAGGAGCCAGGAGCCAGAAGCCAGGAAACTGAACACTGAAAAACTAATCCAGATGCTCCTCCCCAGCCTCCAATACGCCGGCCGCGTCCTTCGCACCGCCGACAAGCGGCACCTCGCGAAGTTCGTCTGGAACTTCGGCGTCAAGGGGATCCGCTCCGTCAACCTCTACAAGCGGCGGATGAAGGAGGGCATCCACTTCCCTCCCTTCCTCTACCTCTCCATCGTCAACAGCTGCAACCTGCGCTGCCAGGGCTGCTGGGTCGACGTCGACAAGCCGCAGACCAAGCTGGACCTCGACGAGCTCAACCGCATCGTCCTCGACGCCAAGGCCCACGGCAACGCCTTCTTCGGCATCCTCGGCGGAGAGCCCTTCATGCACCCCGGGCTGCTCGACTTCCTCGCGCAGCATCCCGACTGCTTCTTCCAGGTCTTCACCAACGGCCAGCTCATCACCGAAAAGAAGGCGAAGCAGCTCCGCCAGATCGGCAACGCCACCCCGCTGGTCTCCATCGAGGGCACCGAGCTCGTCGCCGACGAGCGCCGCGGCGGGAAGGACGTGCTCAACCGGACTCTGCGGGGGCTCGACCACTGCCTCGAGAACCGGCTCCTCACCGGCGTCGCCACCAGTCTCTGCCGCACCAACATCGACGATCTGCTCACCGAGCAGTGGCTGCGCCGGCTCATCGCCCGGGGCGTCCACTACGCCTGGTACCACAGCTACCGTCCCGTCGGCCCGAAGCCGAACGAGGACCTCGCCCTCACCCCCGCCCAGGCGCGGCGCGTCCGCGAGTTCGTCGTGACGATGCGGACCAAGCTGCCCCTCGGCATCATCGACGCCTACTACGACGGCGAGGGCCGCGCCCTCTGCCCCATGGCCAACGGCATTTCCCACCACATCTCGCCCACCGGAGCGGTCGAGCCCTGCCCCATCATCCAGTTCGCCACCGACAACGTCCGCGACGGCTCCATCTACGAGGTCCTGACCCAGTCCGAATTCCTCAGGGACTTCCGCGAGACCGCCGCGCGCCACACCCGCGGCTGCATCGTCCTGGAGCGGCCCGACCTCGTCAAGGAGCTCGCGGAGCGGCACGGGGCCAAGGACACGACCCTGCGGCGCACCGCCATCGCCGAGCTCGAGGCGATGACCCCGCGCAACAGCCAATGGCTTCCCACCGGCGAGGAGATCCCCGAGAGGCACCCCGTCTACCGCTGGGCCAAGCGAATCTGGTTCAACGACTTCGGCGTCTACGAGGCGCTGGAGCGTTCGGGGCGCCGGGATTGAGGAGTGGAGGCGCGGGCAGGATTCGCGCCAGTAGAAAAGACTTGCCTTCCGAAGCGGCGTCCGCCTACGATGCGGAGAGCCGGAAGACGGGGCATGGAGTCCGAGCCGCCCTTCTTGCGCCGCGCCACTTCGAACCCCTCTGTCCCCATGAGCAAGTCGATCCGCCCCAGCGCACTCTTTCGGAACAGGTCCCCGTGGGATGTCCTCGCGATGCTGGCCTTGGCGCTGCCCCTCGGCACGACGGCGCGCTCGGAGACCTACCGCGATTTCACCAACCATTCGGGGCAGACGCTGCGGGCGACCATCGTCTCCGCAACCGACACCGAAGTGACGCTGAAGCGAGAAGACGGCGGCCAGGTCACGGGCGGCATCGCCTTCTTCTCGGAGGGCGACCAAGCCCACATCTCGGAATGGCGCAAGGCGAACCCGACGCAATACAGCTACGATTTCGACATCCAGGCGACGCGGCAGCGCGGCGACCGGACGAAGACCACCGAAGGGAACCTGATCGTGATCTACGAGACCTGGAAGTTCGCCATCAAGGTGGAGAACCGGTCGAAGACGGGAACCTCGGGCGTTCCGGTGGACGGGATCGAGATTCACTACAACCTCGCCAAAACGGCGAAGTCGAGAGCGCGCCGGGCGGGAGAGCTGCACCAAGGGATGGTCCGGGCGGAAGGGATGCTCGTGAAGACCGGAAAGCTGGATCTCGGCTCGGTCGAGTACCTGAAGTCGAAGACGGTCGAGACGGAGATCGTGCCGGTCAACCAAAGCGAACTGGCTCCCGGATGGTATTACACCGATGGTTCCAAGGACGAGCACAAGGACGTCCTCGAGGGCATCTCCATCCAGATCCGCAAGGACGGCAAGGTGATCGCCGAAAAAGTGTTCGGCTCGAAGGCCCTGAGCGATGCGAAATGGGTCGATCCGGGCGGCGGGAACCGGCGGCGGCGGTGAGGGGCCTCGCCTCCCGGCGCCGGGATGGCGGGGCGGCCCCCCCTTGCGACTTGCGCCCGCCTCGCGCCGGGCTACCGTCCCCGCTCCATGACCTCCCACGACATCCGGCAGTCCTTTCTCGACTTCTTCGCCGAGAAGCGACACAGCATCGTGCCGTCGGCCTCGCTGATGCCGACCTCGCCGAACCTGCTTTTCACCAACGCGGGGATGAACCCCTTCATCCCCTATTTCCTCGGCGCCGAGGCCGCCCCCTACGACCCCCCGCGGGCCGCCGACACGCAGAAATGCATCCGCGCCGGAGGCAAGCACAACGACCTCGAGGACGTCGGCTACGACACCTACCACCACACCTTCTTCGAGATGCTGGGGAACTGGTCCTTCGGCGACTACTTCAAGGCCGAGGCCATCGCCTGGGCCTGGGAGCTGCTGACCGAGCGCTGGGGGCTGCCGCCCTCCCGCCTCTACGCGACCGTCTACGCCCCCGCCGAGGGCGATCCCGCGGAGTTCGACCAGGAGGCCTACGACCTCTGGGCCGCCATTTTCGAAAAGGCCGGGCTGGATCCCGCCGTCCACATCGTCAACGGCAACAAGAAGGACAACTTCTGGATGATGGGCGACACCGGCCCCTGCGGCCCCTGCTCGGAAGTCCACGTCGATCTGACTCCGGAGGGCGATACCCGCGGATCGCTCGTCAACGCCGACGACGCCCGCTGCATCGAGGTGTGGAATCTCGTTTTCATCCAGTTCAACGCCGAGGCCGACGGGACTTTCCGCCCCCTCCCCGCCTGCCATGTCGACACCGGCATGGGCTTCGAGCGCATCTGCTCCATCATTCAGGGCACAGACGGCCTCACCGATTTCTCCAAGCTGGTGTCCAACTACGACACCGACGTGTTCACCCCCATCTTCGCGAAGCTCGCCGAGCTGAGCGGAAAAACCTACAC
>CAYMMC010000211.1:0-5829 GCA_964391125.1 uncultured Akkermansia sp. | reverse complement strand
TCGTCGCATGGGGAGACAACAACTCCGGCCAGACCGATGTTCCCGACGGCTTGGAGGGGGTGGTGGCCATCGCTGCGGGATCTGGCACCAGCCTCGCCCTGAAGGAGGATGGCACCCTCGTCGAATGGGGATGGAATAATTGGTGGAACGATTTCCATCCGACCGATCTGGAGGGCGTGGTGGCCATCTCCGCCGGGGGAGACAACTATCTCGCCCTGAAGGGCGACGGTACCATCGTCGCCTGGGGCACTTCTTGGTCTGACGGTCTTGACGTTCCCTCTGCCCTGGAGGGCGTGGTGTCCATTTCCGCCGGGGGCAACCACTCTCTGGCACTCGTCGCACCCTGGCAGTCCGGCTCCTCCAGCCCGATCACCCTGAACGCCGCTCCCGAAACGGGTGATCTCTCCCAGGCATGGGAAGTGGACGGGTGGACCTTCTCCGCGCCCGGCGGCGCACGCCTCGCCATCGCAGCTTGCGTCGGTGGCAATGCGGTGCCCGGTCCCTCCCTCGGCAATGCCCAGATCAGCCTCTTCGATGCGGCGGGCGTGGTCGTCGCCACCGCCCAGAGCGCCGCGCCCGGCCAGACCGCACTAATCCAGGACGTGATCGTCCCCGCCGGTGGCGGCGACTACCTCGTCCAGGTCCGCGCTCCCTTCGCCCAGGCCGGAGCCATCGGCCACTACCGCGTCTCCGCGTGGGACACCTCGTCCGCCCAGCCCCTCGTCCTGAATCAGCAGCACCTCGGGCAGATCGCCTCCCCCGGCAGGGTGGAGCACTGGACCTTCACCTCCGACGCGGGCCGGCAGGTGCGCCTCGATCTGGTGAACGCCTCGGATCCCGGCCTCGCCTTCACCCTGCGCGGCCCCGGCGGCTGGACCGGCTTCGAGGAGATCATCCCCGGCGGCTCCGATCCGGCCACCCTCCCGGCGGCGGGCCTCTACACCCTCAGCGCCTTCTCCACGGGCGGGGCCTCCGATTTGGCCTACGCCTTCCGTCTGGTGGAGACGGAGCCGGTCGAATTGACGGTGAACACGCCCCATGCCGGGCAGTTCGGCGGCGACGCCGAAGCCCAGCTCTTCCGGCTGGAGATCCCCAGCGGGGGGCCGCTGGATCTGGTCCTGCAAAACGGTGGTACCGGCAACCGGTCGGAAATCTACGCCTCGCGCAACGTCCCGCCCTCGCGCACCAGCTACGAATACGCCGCAGCCTCCGGCCCCGGGGCCAGCCGCAGCCTCTCCATCCCCCACGCCGTGGCCGGTACCGTCTGGTACGTGCTCGTCTATGCGGACAAGGTTCCCGCTCCCGGTGGCTATACCCTCGAGGCCCGTCTCTCCGGCATCTCCCTCACCGGGATTTCCACCGCCAGCCAGGCCGGCAACGTCCCCGCCCATCTGACCCTCCTGGGCGCGGGCTTCCGGGCGGGCACGGTGGTGGAGCTGGTCGCGGGCGACGGAACCACGGTCTATGCCGCCGCTGCGGTCGAGGTGGACGCCTACAACCGCCTCACCGCCTCCTTCCCCGCCAACGCTGTGCCCCCCGGCGTCTATAGCGTGCGGGCCACCCTCCCCAACGATGATGGCAGCGCCACCCTGCCAGGGGCCTTCACCTTCCTGCCTGCGGGCTTCGCCCAGTTGGAGACCCGGCTGATCATGCCCGGCCAGCTGGGCCGCCACGCCGTGGCCACCATCTACGTCGAATATGCCAACGTGGGCAACGCCCCCATGCCCGCCCCCGTGCTGATCGTGCAGAGCGCCGACCCCGACGGCAGCGACCGGCCCATCCTCACGCTGGACCAGGAGCGGGTCATCCAGAACTTCTGGTCCGGCACACAGGGTCTGCCGCCGGGCACGGCGAACGAGGTCCTCATCCTCGCCAGCGGCGCCCAGCCGGGCCTCCTGCAGCCGGGCGAGCGCCGGACCGTGCCCGTCCACTACATCGGCCTGCTGCAGCCCTGGAATTTCGGGGACACCTCCGTCGAACTGGAGATCCGCTACTGGACCGAGGACGACGTACAGCCCATCGACTGGACGGTACGCAAGGAAAGCCTGCGGCCTCCCACTCTCGATCCTGCCATCTGGGATGTCGTCTACGCCAACTTGACATCCAGCCTCGCCACCACCGCCGACTACGTGACCATGCTCAACGACAACGCCCGCTACCTCGGGCGGCTGGGCCTGCGCCTGGTGGACGTGGGCGAGCTGTGGCATTTCGAGGTGCAGCAGGCCTATGGCCATTCCGTCCTGCCAGTGCTGGATTCGGCGACGGACCTCGCCGTGGCGGCCCCCGGCCTGCCGCTGGAGCTCACGCGCACCTTCTCGTCGAACCTGCGCTCCCGCAACGCCGCCGGACCCTTCGGACAGGGCTGGCACAGCCCCTGGCAGGCCCGCCTCGTGGTCGAGCGCGACGGCGATCTGGTCAAGCTGGTCGGCGAAGCTGGGTCCGCCAAGCTCTATTCCCGCGACACTCGAAAGGCCAACAGCTACTTCTCCGGCGCGGGGGACAGCAGCGAATTGACGGCGGCGGGCGGCGACACCTACGATCTGCGCCAGCCCGACGGCTCCTACACCCGCTACCGCGCCGACGGACTCCCCGACTACATCGAGGACGCCAACGGCAACCGCATCACCGCCGCCTGGGACGGGGCGGGACAGTTGACCTCGCTCACCCACAGCTCCGGCGGGTCGATCACGCTAGACTACGCCAACGGCCTCGTCTCCCAGGCCACCGCCTCCACCGGACACAGCGTCGACTACGCCTACGACGGCTCCCATCTCGTCTCCGTCACCAGCGACGACGGCAAGGTCACCAGCTACACCTACGACACCGCCGGACCCGCCACGACGCGCCACGCCCTGACCTCCATCGCCCGCGCCGGCGTGACGCGCCACTTCGCCTGGGATGCGCGGGGAAGGCTCGCCTCCACCCACCTCGCAGACGGGGAGGAGGCGGTCTCCTTTGCATACGGCAGCGCAGGCAGCGTCGCCGTCGCTCAGGCCGGAGCCACCACCACCCTCTTCTTCGAGCACCGCGGCCTGCTGGCCAAGACCGTCGATCCGCTGGGCTACGTGACCACCGCCGAGTTTAACGCCGACCTGCGGCTGAAGCGACTAGTCCTGCCCACCGGGGAGGACCGCCGCTACACCTGGTGTACCTGCGGAAGCCCCACCAGCATCACCGACGAACTCGGGCGCGTCACCCGATTCAAATACGATCATCCGCTGAAAAAGCTGACCCAGTTCACCGATGCCAGGGGCAACCTGACGCAGTACAGCTACGACGCGAAAGGCAACCTGCTCGGCACCACCTACGCGGACAGCACCGTCGAAAGCCTCTCCAACTACACCACGTCGGGCCTGCCGCAGACCCGCACCAACCGGCGAGGCCAGATTGTCGCCTCCACCTGGACGGCCTCTGGGCAACCCGACCGCCAGACCTTCGAGGACGGCAGCTACCATGACTTCGACTACGACACCCGTGGCAACCTGATCAAAGCCACCGAGCATCCCGTCTCCGGACCCGACAAGGTCACCCTCTACAGCTACGACACCGCCGCCGACGGCGACCTCCTCAAGCAGGTGGACTATCCCGACGGTCGGTGGGTGGCCTACGCCTACGACCTGTCGGGCCGCCGCAGCCAGATGACCGACAGTGCCGGGGGCGAAACCCATTACGAATACGACAGCGCCGGACGCCTCCATCGGCTGAGCGACGCCGACGACGAGCCCCTGGCGGAATACAGCTACGACGCGGCGGGCAGGCTGCTGCGCATCGACAAGGGCAACGGTGCCTGGAGCGCCTACGCCTACGACGAGGCCGGACGCATCCTCAGCCTGACCAACCACGACCCCGACGGCGCGACCCAATCTCACTTCGCCAACACCTACGACGCCCTGGGTCGCCGCATCGGCATGGCCACCCTCGACGGGGCGTGGAGCTACACCTACGACGCCACCGGCCAGCTCCTCCGGGCCGTCTTCGTCTCGACCAACCAGGACATCGACAGCCAGGATCTGCGCTACCACTACGACGCCGTCGGCAACCGCACTTCCACCGAGATCAACGGGACCGTCACGAACTACGTTTCCGACCCGATGAACCGCTACACCAGCGTCGGCGGCGTCGCACATACCTACGACGCGGACGGCAATCTCATCGCCGACGGAGAGAGGACCTACCAATACGACGCCCTGAACCAACTGGTGCTGACCGTCGGCCCCGAGGGGATCACGCAGTACGAGTACGACGCCCTCGGCAACCGCGTCGCCACGGTGCTGGACGGAGTGCGGACGGAGCATCTTCTGGACCCGACCGGCATGGGCGACGTGCTGGCGGACTTCCGCAGCGGCGCCCCCGTGGCGCGGAACGTCCACGGGCTGGGCCTGACCGCCCGCTTCCTGGAAGGAGGCGACCGCCTCCATTTCGACATCGACCCTATCGGCAGCGTCGTCACGACCCGCGATCAGGCCGGGGCCGTTCTCGCCACCCAGGCCTATCTGCCCTTCGGCGAAACCCTCGCCACCACGGGCGCTCCGGTGGACAATCCCTTCCGCTTCGTCGGCTCCTTCGGGATCACCAGCGAGGCGAACGGCCTCGGATACATGCGGGCGAGGTTCTACTCGAACGCCTTGGGCAGGTTCAATCAAATCGACCCGATCCGACTGAACGGGGGGGATGCGAATTTCTATCGCTACGTCGCCAACTCCGTTACGAATGACATCGATCCGGAAGGACTCTTCCCATGGGCGGCAACCGCTCGAGGGACGGTTGGAGGATTGTTAGGCGGCCCTTGCACCGGTGCTGGAGCTTTTCTGGGAAGTATTGCCGGGCAAGCGGCGGGCACCGCCCTGTTCAGAGGGGCGGCTTCTGCCGTGCTGGGGCGAGTCGGGGCGACGATAGGAACCGAGGTCGGTGCCGCAATCGGCGGCGCCGTAGGCGCGATGTTTGGCGGTGTTGGCGCCTTGCCTGGAACCCTGCTTGGAGCCGCGGTTGGAGGTATCGTTGGGGGCGCGCTCGGAAAAGCGTTCGGAGGGTTCGCTGGCGGAGCTGCGGGATCGCTCCTAGGTGCCGCTGCAGGAAAGTCGGCATGCGGCTCGGGCGGCTCGGGCGGCTCCGGCGACTCGCCCCCGCCTCCCGACACCCCCCCTGCTCCCGGTGACGGCAGGTCAGGCGCCAAGGGCGGCTCGGGGGCGGCCCAGTCTATCGACCCCAACGAGAAGATCGGTCCCGGCGCCGGTCCCGAAGGCTGGATGCCCGCCGACTCCCTCCTCCCCTACCGCATCAACTTCGAGAACATCGGCCCCGGTTCCAAGGACGAGAACGGCGACCCCTACCCCGTCGTCGCCGACGCCCCGGCCCAGCGCGTCACCATCACCGACGACCTCGAAGCCGACCTCGACTGGAGCACCTTCCGGATCACCGATTTTGGCTGGGGCGACACCTTCGTCTCCGTTCCCGGCGGTCCCAGCCACCACACCGAGACGGTCAGGATGACCTACGATGGCAAGGCTTTCGATGTCGAGGTCGTGGCGGGCATCGACTACGCCACCGGACAGGTCTTCGTCCGCTTCCAGTCCCTGGACCCGGACAACAACGGCCTGCCGCCCGACGTGCTCACCGGCTTCCTCCCGCCCGAGGACGGCACCGGCATCGGCAAGGGGCACTTCTCCTACACCATCCGCACCAAGGCCAACCTGCCCACCGGCACGGCGATCCGCAACGTCGCGGTGATCCGCTTCGACGACAACGATCCCATCGCCACCAACCAGGTCGACCCGCAGGACGCCAGCAAGGGCACCGCCCCTGACAAGGAGGCCTTGGTAACTCTGGACG
>CAYMMC010000210.1:0-5863 GCA_964391125.1 uncultured Akkermansia sp. | reverse complement strand
GCGAAGCCCACCGACAGGCCGTCGGCGGACACCTCGGGCCGCAGGCCGCCGCGCACGGCCAGCTCGAGGCGTAGCCCGCCCTCCTCCGCCGCTCCGGCGGGGCGCTCGCGCAGGGTCCAGCCCTGCTCCAGGCCGCGGGCGTCGTTGAGGAACCATTCCTCCAGCCGGTCGTCCCAGCGGTAGGCCAGCCGGGCGCCGTCGCCGGAGACTTCGGCGCGGGCCTCGCCCGCCACGGGGACGCGCCGCCCGCCGATGCCGTAGGAGCGCAGCTCCAGCCCCCAGCGCCAGCCCCGCCCGGCGGGCTCGGCGAGGAAGCCGCGCCCGTCGAAGCGGACGGTCCATCCCTGGCCGGGGTTGTGCGCGAGATGGGCGCCGTCCTCCTCCCGCTGGAAGCGGTGCCGCCAGGCCTCGTGGGCGGCGCGGATGCCGGACCAGTCGGCGGAGGCGAGGCCCTCGGGCGGGGTTTCCCCCGGCGGCTTGGCTTCGCCGCCCCGGACGGCGGGGGCGGAGGCGGCGAGGATGGCGAACAGGGCGAAGGCGGCGATCGGGGCTCTCATGCGGTTCGGCTCGGCGGTTCGGAAGCTTGCTCCACAAGGGGAGCATGACCGAAGCCTGCCGGGAGGTCAACCGTTTCGAAACCCGGATCTCGGTTCGCATTGCGCCAAATGGAATGACACCGCCGCGATTTTCTGAGCGCCCCTGTCCGAAAGTCGCTTTTTTGATTGTCCTCGAGGACAACATTCGCTAGATCAAGCCCGGCGCGTCGTGCTAGAGTAGTCCTTCCTGCTCCCCTCGCGAGAGCGCCGGAACTCCTCCTTTTCGATCCCAGCGGAAGCCCGAAACCATGTCCGAAGAAACGAACACCACCCAGCAGATCAGCGACGACGTCAGCTCCACCAAACTGGCCCCGAACCTGCGGAAGCTCTTCCAGCGGGCCGAGAGCGCCATGGAGGTGCGGAACTGGAGCTACGCGGTCAGCCTCCTTCAGGCCGTCCTCGCGAAGGAGCCGGGCTTCCTCGAGGGCCGCCGCCGCCTCCGGCTCTCCGCGATCAAGGAGAACGAGGGCAAGCGCAGCCTCAAGATGGGCGGCGAGGCCCTGAAGGTGATGAAGCTGCAGACCCAGGTGAAGAAGGATCCCCTGAAGGTCATCGAGCAGCTCGAGAAGGAGGTGCTCGCCAGCGATCCCTACAACGCCCAGGGCAACGAGCTGCTCTACGAGGCCGCCGCCGCCGTCGGGCTCCACTCCACCGCAGGCTTCGCCCTGCAGACGGTGATCGACGGCGATCCGGAGAACCTGAAGTTCTACCACAAGCTCGGCGACTTCTACATGTCGCGGGAGATCTTCGACAAGGCCGCCGAGATCTTCGGAAAGATCGTCGAAAAGAACCGCAGCGACCTCGAGGCGGCGAAAAAGTACAAGGACGCGACCGCCCGCGGCTCCATCGCGTCGCAGAAATGGGACAGCAGCGGCGATTGGCGCGACCTGCTGAAGGACAAGGACCAGGCCAAGGATCTGGAGAGCCAGGGCCGCGCGGCGATGACGCCGGAGATGCTGGCCGCCCACGCCGAGACGCTCCTCGCCGAATACGCCGCCGACCAGAACAATCTCGAGGTCACCAAGAAGCTCGCCTCGACCTACGAGCAGCTCGAGGATTTCCAGACCTCCCTCCAGTTCTACGAGTGGGCGCTGCACCTCAGCAACAACGACCCCTCCCTCGAAAAGAAGGTGGCGGCGATCCGCGAGACCGTGAACAAAGCCTACCTCGACTCGCTCCGCCAGTTCGTCGAGGAGAATCCCGGCCACCCCGACATCGAGCAATACCGCCAGCAGCTCGCCGAGGCGGAGAAGGATCAGATGGCGACCCTCATCGCCGAATCGAAGGAGCGGGTGGACCGCAACCCCACCGACAACGAGCTCCGCTACGAGCTGGGCTCGCGCCTTTTCGCGGCCGGCCAGTACCGCGACGCGATCCAGCACCTCCAGATGGCGAAGCGCAGCCCCAATCTGCGCATCAAGGTGATGAACCAGCTCGGCCAGTGCTACGACCGCATGAGCATGACCGACCTCGCGGCGAGACAGTTCGAGGAGGCCATCGCCGAGCTCACGGGGATGGACGAGACGAAGAAGGAGCTGCTCTACAACCTCGGCCTGCTCTACGAGAAGCTCGACGACCACGCCAAGTATCTCGACGCCCTCAAGCAGATCTACGAGGTCGACTACGGCTATCGCGACGTCGCCGAGCGGGTCGAGAAGTCCTACGGCGGGTGAGGCGGCGGAGCCATCGCGCTTGGCCGGGATGCCGTTCGACGGGTGCGTCAGTCCTGCCGTCACCGATCTGCCGCCGCGGCAGTGGACGACCGCAAGGCAGGCGAAGTGGGAGGGCGTGGTCTCCGCGGGGCGCTTACGATTGATCGATCAATCTTGCTCGCTTGGAAACCACTTGCCCGCGAGGCGGCCGAGACGGGTCGCCAGGCTGGGGGCGGGGCGTCCCGAAGGGTCGGGTTTCGGAAGGAGACGCTGCACCATCCGCACCGCGAGTTCGTCGAGCGATCCATGGCCCTGTTTCTCCACCGTCGCCGTCAGGAGCGAGAGCGCCGCCCCGCCGTAGGGGACGCGCCGCACGAGGAAGCCCAGAATCACCGGCAACAGGATGGGCACGAGCCGGGCGGCCTGTTCGGACGAGATGCCGAGGCGGTTGCCGACGCGCTCGCTCACCTGCTCCCCCGTCCCGCCGAGCAGGCCGTCGAGCGAGGACGCCGCCGCGCCGACCCGGTCGCCCCGATCGGTGCGGAGCCCGGGATCGAAGCGCTCCAGCACGACCGAAGCCGCCGCCGGCAGCGCCTTCGCCGCCTCTTCGCGGGGAATGCCGAGCCGTTCGGCAATTCGTCCGGCGACTTCTTCGCCGTGCTCCCGGATGAGTTGGTCTAAGAGAGAGGACATGGGCCGGGGCGCGGACTGCGCGGCGAATTCGAAACCGTCGGCCGCTTCGCGCCATCCCCATGCCCTAGCGCCGGACACGCGCTTTTTCAAGGACGAAGGGACCTTGGAAAGGGGAGTCCTCGCTCCCCCTCACCATCCGAAATTCAGCAGGCCGTCCAGCAAGTCGCGGTAGGCGAGCGCAGCGCGGACGATCAGGACCGCGACGAAGAGGAGGACGCCCCAGTAGAAAAGCTTCGGCGTCCATTCCGAAAGCCGCTCCATCGACTCGGCGGCGGATTCGGAATAGAGCCTGCCCCATTCGGCGAGCTCGCGGTCGAGCTGGCCCGCCTCCTCCGCCGCCGCCATGCCGCGGGCGAAATCGCCCGGAAAGGCGCCGGGCTCGGCGAACAGGGCGGCGGAAAGGGGCTGGCCCGCCGCGACCGTCGCCGCCCCCCGCCTCCCCGCCGCGCGGATCCGCCCGCTGCCCGAGGCGAGCGCGGCCCCCGAAAGCGCGTCGCTCATCCTCCGGCCGGCGAGGAGGAGGATCTCGAAGACTTGGGCGAAGCGCTCCATCGCGAGGGCCTTCCGGACGTTCCCGAGAAGGGGAACGCGACCGAGAAGCGCATCGACGGGCGCCGAACTGCGGCCGAACCGATGGAGAAGCGAGACCGCGCCGAAGCCAAGCAGGAGCAGGCCCCAGAGCGTCAGCACGGCCCATCCGCTGGAGACGAGCGCGGCGCGGTAGCCCCCCTCGGGCGCCGATCCGTCGAGCCGGAAGCCGCGGAAGGCCGCCACCGCCAGGCCCGTGACGGGAATGGCGAGATGGACGAGTACGAGCGGGTAGGCCAAGCCCTTGGCGATGCGGCGGCGGACTCGGTCGAGGCGGCGGAAGTATTCGGCGAGGTGGGCGAAGCCCTTCTCCAGCTTGCCGCCCGACTCCGCCGCCGACACGACCTCGCGCTCCAGCGGGGAGACGGCATCGTCCGCCGACCCGAGGGCGTCGCCGATGCTCCGGCCCTGCCGCAGCCCCTCGCGGAGACTGCGGTAGAGCCGCCGCTCCGCGGCGGGGAGGCGGGGCTGGCCGAGGAGCGAGTCGCAGGCCTTGTCCATGCCCATGCCGGAGCGGGCGTATTTCTCGAGCTTGGAATAGACCTGGGCTTTGGCCCTCGCGGAGAGTCTCGGCATGGGGCTAGCTTGCCACGCCGGGCCGCGCTTGGAAACGGGAATCGGAGGCCTCAGCCCAGCATGGTCCGCTCGGTGATGTGGCGGATCTTCTCCGACCCCAGGCCGGGCACGCGCTCCAGGTCGTCGTAGGTCTCGTAGGGGCGGCAGGCGACGAGGGTCTCGGCCAGCTTCGGGCCGATGCCGGGGAGGGTCTGGAGCTCCTCGAGGGTGGCGTGGTTCAGGTCGACGATGGGACCGTCGGGCACGCAGTTCCCGGGCGTCGAGCCATCGTCCTCGTCGACCGCTCCTTCGCCGGGGGCGGGGGCGTCGTCGACCTCGGCCGCCGGCTCCGGATCGCCTTCCCCGGGGTGCAGGTCCTCCGGTTCGGCGTGGTCGCTCTCCATCCCGTGGTGGGGGTCCTCGTGCCAGTCGTGGTCGCCGTCGTGCCAGCTTTCGTCGTGGTTTCTCCGGTCGGCGTCGGCGTCGCCGGGGCCTTCGTCGTCGAGGGCGTCGTGGTCGCTTTCCTCCTGGTAGAGGTGGGCGTGCTCCCGCTCGTATTGCTCGATCTCGGCGCGGTGCAGTTCGGCCTTCTCCTCCTCGGAGAGCTCGGAGGCGGGCTTCGCGTAGAGCCGTTCGAGGCGGCTCCGCTCCGCCTCCTCCTCGGCGCGGATTCTCCGCTCGCGGGTGCGCTCGATGATGGAGGCGATGACGATGCAGATCTCGTAGAGGATGATCAAGGGCACGGCGAGGAGCCCCATGGTGAAGGCGTCGGGGCTCGGCGTGAGGAGGGCGGCGGCCACGCAGATGATGACCCAGGCGTAGGAGCGGGTGTTCCGCATCACTCTCGCGGTGAGGAGGTCCAGCTTCACGAGGATGGTGACGACGATGGGCATCTGGAAGCTGATTCCGAAGACGAGGACGAGCTGGGAGATGAAGCTGATGTACCTGCCGATCTGGTAGGAGCTCTTCCCCCCTTTCGCGGGGACCAGCACCAGTTTGTCGCGCGCCTCGTCGTAGCGCAGGGCGAAGCTCGCCCCCTCCGCCGTGGCGAGCACGCCGCGCAGGTAGTCGCGGATCTCGCCACGCAGCTCGGGGTCGAGGGAGGCGCCCGGCTTCGCGTCCGCGTCCGCCTCGGGCTGGGCCTTCGCCTTGTCGAAGGGGGGGATGCGCTCGCCGTCGAAGCCGACCAGCGCGAACTCCGAGATCGGCCTGGCGAGCGCCAGCGTGGTCGGATCGGTCGCGGAGAGCCGCTCGTTCTCGAACTTGTAGAAGAATTTGAGGGCGAAGGGGGTCGCCACGAAGAAGGCGAAGGCCCCGCCGAGGAGGAAGAGGACGAAGCCCACCCCCACGCCGGGGATGATGGTCTTCTTCTCCACCTCCCGCAGGCCGGGGAGGAGAAACTGGAAGAGGAAGAAGACGGTGAAGGGGAAGGTGACGATGATCCCGCAGTAGAAGGCGAGCTTGAACATCAGGAAGATCAGCTCCGTCGGGCTGAGCATGAAGAAGTCGAGCTTCTCGTAGAGCGAGACCCCGGGGGTGATGTCGGCGAGCGGGGACTTCGCGGGGAGCTGGACGAGCTCGAAGATCTGCTTGTTGAAGATGAAGCAGATCGCGGTGGAGACGAACAGCGTCCCGATGATCTTCAGCAGCGTGCTGCGGAGATCGTCGAGGTGGTCGAGGAAGGGCTTCTCGTGGGCGTCGAAGCCCTCGTCGGCCCCCGGACGAAGACGCGCCGAATGCTCCCTCATCTGGAAGAGCTTCTGGAAAGCGGTCGTGAGC
>CAYMMC010000209.1:0-5887 GCA_964391125.1 uncultured Akkermansia sp. | reverse complement strand
TGAGCCATGCTACCCTCCCCTCGTCTTCTGCTTTTGTTCGCGCTCCTCTCCCTCGCCTGCCCCGCCCTCGCCGACAGCCCCCCGCCCCCCCTCCAACTGATCGACCCGTCCGCCTGGGTGGAAACGGGCGAATGGGCCATCGCCGGGGAGGTGCAGGGCAGCAGCCAGGAGAAGAAGTGGAGGTCGGTGGCGCCCGGGCGGGGCATCCTCTACAACGGCGCCAAGGGCAAGACCCTGAACATCGCGAGCAAGGGCTCGCACGGCGACGCCGAAATCGAGGTGGAGTTCATGATCCCGAAGTCGTCGAACTCGGGCATCTTCCTGATGAGCCGCTACGAGGTCCAGATTCTGGACAGCTACGGCAAGGCCGACAACGCCATCACCGTCCACGACTGCGGCGCCATCTACGAGCGCTGGGACGACTCCAAGCCGGAGGGGGCGAAGGGCTACGAAGGCACCCCTCCCTCGACCAACGCGAGCAGCGCCCCAGGCACCTGGCAGACCTACAAGATCCAGTTCCGCGCCCCGCGCTTCGACGCCGAAGGGAAGAAGACCGAGAACGCCCGCTTCGTGCGGGTGGAGCACAACGGCGTCGTCATCCACGAGGACGTCGAAGTCACCGGCCCGACCCGCGGCGGAGCCGAGGGGGAAGTCGCCTCGGCCCCTCTCGTCGTCCAAGGCGACCACGGGCCCGTGGCCTTCCGCAAGTTCCACGTGCGGCACGCGATGTTCCAGTGATCCGGTGCCGCGCCCGGCTGAATACCGGGGGCCTTCGTCTCCGCGCGGGACGGGCAGGCTGGCGGCGGAGGCAGGGGGCGGGGAGACGGCGGATTCGGCGCAGGCGAGTCCAGACGCAAGGCCGACGTCGCCTGCCGACCGCGTTCAACCGGGCCCTCCATTCGCCGCGGACGAACCGGAGCAACGCGTCTTCGCGGCGTTG
This sequence comes from uncultured Akkermansia sp., assembly GCA_964391125.1. Taxonomy (GTDB): domain Bacteria; phylum Verrucomicrobiota; class Verrucomicrobiia; order Verrucomicrobiales; family DEV007; genus Arctic95D-9. Next base: position 4,947 of record CAYMMC010000209.1, on the reverse strand, counting down.
TTTTCGCTTTCCCCGCCGGGGCGGCGTCCGCATGGTGCTCGCGCCGAGTTCCACGTCCGACGCATGAACGGTCCCGCCCCACCCCTCTCTCCGATCGAATGGGCCGCCCTCGCCGGCTGCTTGCTTCTCGGCAGCCTTCTCGCCGGGACGGCGCGGCGCGGCGCCGGGACCGCCCGCGGCTTTTTCCTCGCCGACCGCTCCCTCCCCTGGCCCCTCGTCGCGGCATCGAGCATCGCGGCGGAGATCGGCATCGCGGCACTTCTGGTGCTGCCCGGCGCCATGGCCGCCCTGGAGGGATACCTCAGCCCGCTGGCCTGGACTTTCGGCGCCCTGGCGGCCCGTGCGATCATCGGCCATTGCTTCGTGAAGGCCTTCTACGAGGGCGAGGTGCAAAGCCCCTACGACGTGATGGGACGGAGGCTCGGCTCCTCGGCCAAGGCGCTCGGCTCGGCCCTCTTCGCGATCGGCGCGTTCTTCGGCCACGGCGCCCGGATCCTTCTGGCCGTGCTGCCGGTCGCGCTGCTCGGCGGTCTGCCTTTCGGCCCCTGCTTCGCCGCCGTCGTGCTCTGCGCCGTCGCCTGGGTCTGCGCCGGCGGGATCCGGGCCGTGGTTTGGATCGACCTTCTCCATCTCCTTCTCCTCCTCGCCGGCTGCACCGGCGCCCTGCTCTGGGTCCTCGGCGGCTTCGACGACGGCTGGACCACGCTCCGGGAAACTCTCGCTTCCGCGGAACGCTTCGACGGCAATCCGGTCGACAAGCTCCAGATCGTCGATCTCGGCGTCGCGCCGGGGTCCGGCGCCAGCTTCTGGCTCGCCCTGCTCGCCGTTCCTTTCCTGCAGCTCCACCTCCTCGGGATCGACCAGATCCATGCCCAGCGGCTCTTCTGCTGCCGCAGTCCGCAGGAGGCAAAAAAGGCGATCCTTTGGGGCTCCCTCGGCCAACTGGCGAACCCCTTGCTGCTGCTCCTCGGAGGCGCGATCTTCGTCTTCTACCAGCTCGCCCCGCCCACCGACCCCGCCGTTCTCTCGGCGCTGCGATGGACGGGCGCCGGTCCGGGAGCATCCGCCGCCGTCCTTCCGGTCTGGGCGGCGACCGAGCTGCCGGGAGCGCTTCGCACCCTGCTTCTCGTTGGATTCCTGGCCGCGGCGGCCTCCGCCCTCGCCGCCCTGCTGCTCGCCCTAAGCCAAACCAGCCTTTCGATGCTGCGCGAAGGCCAACGCGCGCCCGCGGAGGCCCGTCGGCTGGTACGCCAGGCCCGCGCCCTCGTGGCGGCCTGGGGCATCGCCGTCGCCTCGCTCGGTTTCGGACTGCTCGCCTGGCGGGACGAGGGCGGGATCGAAGCTGCCTTGTTCGCTCGGACGCTGCCCGCCTGCGTCGCCGGCCCTCTCCTCGCCATCTTCCTCCTCTCGCTCGAGAGGCGGACCAAGCCCCTCGGCCTTGCCGCCGGGGTGCTCCTCTCCTTTCTCGCGGCCCTCGTCTTGGCCCATGTCCACCTCCTCCCTCCCCACGGCGCCCTCGCCGATCTCCTTGCGAAGCTACCGCTGTTCGAGCTCGTCCCGCCGCCCGATGCCGCGCTGCGCCTCCGCTTCGCTCCGGAGTGGCTGGTACCGGCGAGCACCCTGCTGACGCTGCTGTGCGCCCGGGCAAATCGATCGGAAAATCCTTCATGATTTTTTATCATTCGGAAAGAAAAAGGAAACTTCTTCTCAAAATTTCATTCATTGGAATCGGAGCGTTCCACTTGTGGGAATCCATCCCGCCGCCCCGCAAAAAGATGACTGAAACGACACTTTGGGGTTGTCTCGCCCGAGCGAGGATGCCACGGTGGAAACCCGCGCGTGACACCGCCCGCGACGAACCGCGTCCGAATCCAAGCAGATGCCGAGGCATCGCCGGAAGGGAGGCGCCCGTTGCGGCGGCCAAGGCGCGGACCGCATCGCCCGGTCCGCCGGAGATGCCCCGCACATCGCGCCAGAATGAGATTCAACATGTTCATCGAAAACAAGTTAGACCTCATCAAAGCCGGACTTTCCGTCGTCCGGAGCGCTCCCCGAAACACCCACAGACCCCGAATCCGCCACCGCCGTTCCGAGAATGCACAACCACACCCATTCCGCTCCTAACAAAACACCCACGACCCCCGATTCCACCACCTCCAACCCTCTCTGGTCCAATGTCTCGCGGGAGCTCCGCAGCTCGCTCGGCGAATCCGTCTACGATCTCTGGTTCTCCGGCTTCCAGCTCGTCTCCGCCTCGGAGGAGGAAATCGTCCTAATGGCGCCAGGCACGATGTACGCCATCTGGGTCGAGGAGAATTTTAAGATTCCCTTACTTTCGGCCTTCGAAAAGCACCACGGCTCCTGCGGTCGGATCCGCTTCGAAGTGAACGAATCCGCCATGGCAGCCAGCGAGCCGCAGGATCCGTCCCTCGCCGATCCCGAGCCGGACGGGGCCAACCGGGTCGTCCCCCGGATCCTCGTCGAACGGGTGAGCGAGGCCAAGCTGCTGGAGCGGGGCCGGACCGCGGGTCTGTCCGACCTCTATCGCTTCGACAACTTCGTGCCGGGCGAGAACAGCGAACTCGCCTGCGCCGCCGCCCGGGCCGTGGCCGACCAGCCCGGCAAGACCTACCAGCCCCTCTTCTTCCATTCCGCCAGCGGACTCGGCAAGACGCACCTGCTCCACGCGATCGGCTGGGAATCGCTCCGCCAGCGCCCCAAGTCGAAGATCCTCTACGTCTCCGCCGAGCAGTTCGCCAACGACTACATCGACGCGATCCAGCGCAACGCGCTGGTGTCCTTCCGCAAGCGCTACCGCGAGGCGGACCTGCTCCTTATCGACGACGTGCAGTTCCTCGGTCGCAAGGAGGGCCTGCAGCAGGAGTTCTTCCACACCTTCAACCGCCTCGCCGACATGCGGAAGCAGATCGTGCTCGCCAGCGACTGCCCCGCCTCCGAGATCACCGAGCTGGAGGAGCGGCTCGTCTCCCGCTTCCAATGGGGACTCACCGTCGAGCTCCACCGCCCCGGCCTCGAGACCCGGGCCGCCATCCTCCGTCGCAAGCGGGACGACTGGCACATGCAGATCGACGACGAGACCATCGACCGCATCGTCGAGCGCGTCCGCGGGAACGTCCGCGCCCTGGAAGGGGCGCTCATCCGCGTGGCCATGGCCTCCACCATGAGCGAGGAGCCCATCACCTCCGAGCAGATCGCCGAGGCCCTCGCCGACATCTGCGACGGCGAGGAGACCCGCCACGTCGGCGTCTCGGAGATCAAGCGGGCCGTCGCCGAGCACTACGCCATCGACGAGCACCTCCTCGAGGGGAAGAAGCGCACCGCCCGCATCGCCGAGGCTCGCCAGGTCGCCATGTTCCTCGTCCGGGGGCTCACCGACCTTTCCCTCGTCGAGGTCGCCGCCGCCTTCGGCAAGGACCACGGCACCGTGATCTACGCGGTGAAGAAGATCAAGAGGCGCTGCGAGGAGTCCGCCGCGTTCAAGAGCGCGGTCGAGCTGATCAAGCGCCGCCTCGTCCGGGGCGGGTCGTCGATGGAGTCTCCCCGCGCCCGCGGCGGGCGCCCCTCGGCCTCCCCGGCGAACCGCCGGCTGCGCTACGGAACCGCCAGGGCCCGCGAAGCGGAAAGCGAATGATTTGTTGGACAGGACGGGGCGTCCGGTCCAAACTGCACCTTTCGGAAACGATGAAATTCCAGATCGACAAAGACGTTTTCCAAGACGCCCTCAATCAGGTGCAGCACGTCGTCAGCACCCGGACGACTCTTCCCATCCTCTCGAACGTGCTGATCCAGGCCGACGAACTCGGACTCGAGCTTTCCACCACCGATCTCGACGTCACCATCACCAAGCGCGTCCCCGCCAAGGTGGCCTCCACCGGCGCCACCACCCTGCCGGCCCGGCGCCTTGCCGGCATCGTCCGGGAGCTGACCTCCACGGAGATCGACTTCGAGGTGAACGCCGACAACGCCGCCACCGTGCGGAGCGGCCCCAGCTTCTTCAAGATCCTCGGCCTGCCAGCCGCCGAGTTCCCCGTCATCGGCGAGTTCGGCGAGGCGAAGGAGTTCACCATCGACCAGAAGCTCCTCCGCGACGCCCTCCGCAAGACCTCCTACGCGATCTCCACCGACGAGACCCGCTACGTCCTCAACGGAGTCAACTGCCTCATCGGCGACGGGATGCTGACCCTCGTGGCGACCGACGGACGTCGCCTCGCCATGGTGGAGCAGGACCTCGAGTTCCCCGCCGGCAACGAGACCGGCGTCATCATCCCGACCAAGGCGGTGAACGAGCTGCAGCGGCTCCTCGACGTCTCCGGCGAGCTGAAGGTCGCCATCTCCGACAACCAGGCGAGCTTCGAGCTGAACGACAGCCTCCTCGTCACCAAGCTGATCGAGGGCAACTATCCGAACTTCCGCCAGGTCATCCCCAGCCAGGCGAACCACCGCGTCACCGTGGAGCGCGAGGTGCTGCTCGGCGCGGTGCGCCGCGTCAGCCTCCTCGTCAACGAAAAGACCAACTCGATCAAGTTCGCCTTCGACGACAACCGGCTCGCCATCACCGCGAACTCGCCCGAGATCGGCGAGGCCGAGGAGGTCATCGACGTGCGCTACAACGGCCCCCGCCTCGTGGTGGCCTTCAACCCCGAGTTCGTCATGGCGCCGCTGCGCAATCTCGACCAGGACGAGGTCTTCATCGACCTCATCGACGAAAGCAGCCCCGGCGTGGTCAAGATCGACGAGCCCTTCCTCTACGTCATCATGCCGATGCGCGTGGCGAACTGAGGCCGGCGTCTGCCTGGTTCCACTGAGCTTGGGTTTGTAGGCGGGCCGCGAAAAGCCCGGAACAAAGCGGAGCGAACCGGCGTCGCCATCGCTCATACGGTTTAATGGTTTGATTCGGCATCACGGGCGAAGGGCAGGCCTCGCCGA
>CAYMMC010000208.1:0-5893 GCA_964391125.1 uncultured Akkermansia sp. | reverse complement strand
CGCACCCGAACGGCCTGCCCACCTTCCAGGGCGAGCACTTCACCAACGGCTGGCTCCCCGCCCTCTACCAGGGCACCGTGGTCCGGGCCACCGAGCCCCGCATCCTCAACCTCGACCCGCCCCCCTCCCTCGCAGGCCAGGGCCAGCGCCGCCAGCTCGACCTGCTTCGCAGCCTCAACGAGGAGCACTCCTCGGAGAATCCCGGCGAGCTGGACCTGCGCGCCCGCATCGCCAGCTACGAGCTCGCCGCGAAGATGCAGACCGCCGCCAAGGAGGCCCTCGACATCTCCAACGAGCCCGAGCACATCAAGAAGCTCTACGGCGTGGACGACCCCGTCACCCGCGACTACGCCACCCGCTGCCTCATCGCCCGCCGTCTCGTCGAGCGCGGCGTGCGCTACGTGCAGGTCCTCAACGCCGGCCAGTCCTGGGACCAGCACAGCTCGCTGCTCGGCGCCCTGCCCAAGCTCTGCGCCGCCACCGACCAGCCCAGCGCCGCCCTGATCACCGACCTGAAGCAGCGCGGTCTGCTGGACAGCACCGTGGTCCACTGGGGCGGCGAGATGGGCCGCCTCCCCGTCCTGCAGAACGACGCCGGACGCGAGAAGTGGGGACGCGACCACAACACCTATGGCTTCAGCCAGTGGGTCGCCGGCGGCGGCTTCAAGGGCGGCCACGTCCACGGCGAGACCGACGAGTAGAGCCACAAGGCCGTCGTCGATCCCGTGCACCACTACGACTGGCACGCCACCCTGCTGCACGCCTTCGGGCTCGACCACACCAAGCTCACCTACAAGCGCAACGGTCTCGCCGCCTCCCTGACCAACGACCAAGGCGCCAAGGTGGTGACGCAGTTGCTGGCGTGAGTCGCGCGGAGCCGGGAAGCATCGCCGTCTCCACCATGCGCATCTGGGATTTTCACTGCCACATGGCCGGCGCCTCCCTTCCCGGCGGGACGCCGGAAGAGAGGGCGCGCCATCTCGTGGCAGTGGCGGAGCGCATGGGCATCGAACGGCTCTGCCTCTACATGGGCACCCGCTTCCTCGCCGACCCGACGCCGGAGCAGCTCCGCGAGCAGAACGACGAGGTCCTCCGCGCCATGGCGGCCTGTCCCGAGCGGATTTTCGGGTTCGTCTATGTGAGCCCGCAGCACGTCGAGGCCTCCCTCGCGGAGCTGGAGCGCTGCGTCGCGAACGGCCCCATGGTCGGGGTGAAGCTCTGGGTCGCGGGACGCTGCAACGCCCCGGAGCTCGACCCGATAGTCCAGCGAGCTGCGGAGTTGAAGGCGGTGGTCGTCCAGCACACGTGGTTCAAAGGGGGCCAAGGCAACCAGGCGGGCGAATCGACTCCCGACGACTTTGTCGAACTGGCCCGCCGCCATCCCGGGGCGACTCTCGTCTGCGGCCACGCGGGCGGCGACTGGGAGCTCGGGATCCAGGCGATCCGCCCCTTGAAGAACGTTCTCACGGAGCTGGCCGGATCGGATCCGACGGCGGGCTTCACCGAGATGGCGGTGCGGGAGCTCGGCGCCGAGCGGGTCCTCTACGGCAGCGACGCCGCCGGGCGCAGCTTTTCCTCGCAGTTGGCCAAGGTGACGGGAGCGGCGCTTTCCGAAGCGGAGAAGGCTCTGGTCCTCGGCGGCAATCTGCGGCGCTTGTTGAAACCCATCCTCGACGCGAAAGGAATCCAGGCATGACGGCTCCTCTCCGCGATCCGGCATCGAGGGCGGCGGGGCTTTCCCGGCGCGGCTTCCTGCGGAGGACGGGGGCGCTGTCTCTGGCCTCCGCGGCGGGAACGGCGCCGGTCCGGGCGCAGGACGGGGAGGCGAGGGGCGGCGAGCCGGGAGCCGGCGGGGAGACGCCGCTCGTCGACACCAACGTCTACCTGGGGCGCTGGCCGTTCCGGCGGACGGTCCTGGACCATGGCGAGGCGCTGCGGGAAAAGCTGAAAGCCAACGGGGTCGCCGAGGCCTGGACGGGGCATTTCGACGCGCTGCTGCATCAGGACGTCCGCGCCGTCAACGACCGCCTCGTCGAAGAGTGCCGTGCGCTGGATCCAACCCTGTTCCGTCCCGTGGGCTGTCTCCATCCCGGCCTGCCGGATTGGCGCGGCGAGCTGGACCGCTGCGCCGAGGTCCACGGAATGCGGGCGATCCGGCTGCATCCGAACTACCACGGCTATTCCTTGGACGACCCGGAGGCGACGGCGCTGTTGGCCTTGGCCGCAGAGCGCAAGATGCTCGTTCAGATCGCGGTGATCATGGAGGAGGAGCGCACCCTGCATCCCTTGGTGCCGGTGACGCCGACGGACACGGCCCCGCTGTCGGAGCTGATGGGACGGATGCCGGAGCTGAGGGTGCAGTTGCTCAACGCCTTCCGCACCCTGCGCGGCCTGCCTCTCTCGTCCCTGGCCGGTCGGGGCGTCTCCTTCGAGATCGCCATGTTGGAGGGAATCGAGGGGATCGCCAACCTCCTCCGCCAGATCCCGGTGGAGAGACTCTGCTTCGGTTCCTACGCGCCGAATTTCTATTTCGAATCCGCGTTGCTCAAGCTCCGCGAATCGCTCCTCGACGGATCCGCGTCCCAGGCGATCCGCGCCCGCAACGCGCGATCGCTGCTGGAGTGAGCCTCGCTTCGTTCTCGCTCAAAACGGCAAGGCCTGCTTCCGGTCGACGAACCTTGGCGACAATGGAGCGGAGAAAGAGGTGACCGTTCCGGCGGATCGGGCTACAGTCCCGGCCATGAAGCTTCACCTGCCGGGGCTACGGACCGCCACGCTCGCCGCGTTTTCGCTGGCAAGCGCCGCCGTTGCCGACGACTGGCCGCATTTTCTCGGTCCCAACTACGATCTTCACAGCGCCGAGGCGGGGCTGCGCCTGCACTTTCCCGAATCCGGCCCCAAGCTGCTCTGGGAGGTCGAGCGCGGACGGGGGCACGCGGGGCCGGTGGTGGCGGACGGAAAGGTCGTCTTCATCCATCAAGTCGAAGATAGGGAGCAGATCCTCTGTCTCGACGCCGCGACCGGCCAAGAGCTCTGGCAGCATTCCTATCCCGTCGAGGTGAGCGAGAACTTCGGCGTCCTCGACGAGCCCCATTCCAGCCCCGTGATCGATCCGGAAAGCGGTCTCGTCCATGCTCTCGGCAACGACGGCGATCTCGTCTGCCTTCGTCTCGACAGCGGCGAGCCGGTCTGGAGCGTCTCCCTGCCGGAGGCCTTCGGGGAGAGTCCTTCCTTCTTCGGCTACGGCTCCTCGCCTCTCGTCCACGGCGGCAAGCTGATCGTCAACGTCGGCGCCGAGGCGGCCTGCGTCGTCGCCTTCGACAAGCTCGGGGGCGGGGTGCTCTGGCAGGCGGACCACGAGTGGCATGGGAGCTACGCCTCGCCCATCGTGGCCGAGCTGAACGGGCAGGACCGCGTCCTTGTCTTCGCCGCCGGGAGGGTGGAGCCGCCCGTCGGGGGACTCCTCTGCGTGAATCCCGAGACCGGGGAGATCGACAGCGAATTCCCGTGGCGATCGGACAACTACGCCAGCATCCACGGGGCGAGCCCGGTGGCCTGCGGGGAGAACCGCGTCTTCATCAGCGAGGACTTCGGCCTCGGCGGGGCGATGCTCGAGTTCGACGCCGAATTCCGGCCGCGGGCGATCTGGACCGATCCCGTGTTCGGCTGCCGGTCGCAGACGCCGATCCACCACGAGGGCGTCCTCTACGGATGCGGGGGCAACGGAGGGCTCATGCTGGCCTGCGACGTGCGCTCGGGGCGCTCCTTCTGGAACGAGGCCTTCTACCGGACGACGATCCCGTGGCGGGGGCGTCCGGTGCCGGTCAGCCTGGGGCGCGCCCATCTCGTCCATGTCGACGGGGCCTTCCTCTGCCTCACCGAGGACGGGGCGCTGATGCGCATGGAGCTGAACGCCGGAGGCTACCGGATCCTCGCGCAGACCCGCCTGCACTACGCTCCCGAGACCTGGTCGCCGCCGGTGGTCAGCGGAGGAAGGCTCTACGTCAACCAGAACGAACTCGGGTCACGCCTCCGCTGCTACGATCTGACGGCGCCGGCCGACGGAGCGGAGGCCCCGCCCCTGCCGACGAACTGAGCTGCGCCGGCGACTGGGCGGAAGCGGGCTGGGCCGGGATCCGCGGAAGCTGGGGCGAAATAATGGTTTTCTTTCGCAAGGGCGGCGATACTGTTCGCGCTCCCGCCGCCACGGCGGCGATTGCAACGACGATGAACCCCGATTCCATCAACGGCGTGCTGCTGGTCGACAAGGGCCCCGACATGACTTCCCACGACGTCGTGGCGGTCGCCCGGCGCACGCTGAACACGAAGAAGATCGGCCATTGCGGCACGCTCGATCCCATGGCGACGGGCCTGCTGATCCTGGTGGTCGGCAAGGCGACGAAAATCCAGGATCTCCTCATGTCGGAGGACAAGGAGTACACCGGGACGATCGAGCTCGGCAAGACGACCAACACGCAGGACGCCGAGGGCGAGGTGGAGCTGGAGCGCGAGGTCCCGCCCTACCGCGAGGAGGAGATCGCGGCGGCCTTCGCCAAGTTCCAGGGCGACTTCTACCAGACGCCGCCGATGGTCTCGGCGATCAAGAAGGACGGCGTGCCGCTCTACAAGCTGGCCCGCCAGGGCAAGGAGGTGGCGCGGGAGCCCCGGTTCGTCCACGTCTACGGACATCGCATCGACGGGATCCGCCTGCCCGAGATCGATTTCACGGTGAAGTGCAGCAAGGGCTTCTACGTGCGCACCTATGCCCACGACATCGGCGAAGCTCTCGGCTGCGGAGCGCATCTGAAGGCGCTGCGGCGGACTCGGTCCGGGAAGTTCGACTTGAGCCGGTCCGTCACCTTCGAGGAGCTGAAGCACGGCGACCCGCAGGAGGTCCTCGCGAAGATGCTCAGCCTGCCCGAGGTCTCGAGGATGCGGGGGGCGTGAGAAGGATGGCCGCGAAAGGGCGCAAGAGGCGCAGGTGGAACGGGATGGGTGGAGTTTTTGACATGAGCCATTGGGTTGCGACAAACCACGACCGGGTCTTGGAGCACCGCGCCAGCGCTTTGGGGTGCGGTGCTCTGCGCCGCTTTGGATCGAATCCGGCAAGAAGGTCCGAAGCTTCCCTCCGTCCTTCGCGGCTCCCTCGGCGTCCGAATCCAAAGCGCCGGGAACCGGCGCGCTCCAAAGCGCTCCTCGACGTTCGGAGGGACGAAGGCCCGTTTCCCTCTCTTCCCTGGTTCTCTCCCGCACGGACACGGTTTCCCAAGGAGCGAGGCTTGCCAAGCCTCGGCGGACGGCTGGAATGAGAACACCATGGAGATCCTTGTCGACATCGCCGATCTGAAGGGGCTGGCCGGCCCTCTCCGGCTCGCCATCGGCGTTTTCGACGGGCTCCACCTCGGGCACCGCGCGGTGATCGAGGCGGCGAAGGAAGCGGGCTGCGGAGAGAGGGGGAGCGTGGTGGTGGTCACCTTCGATCCCCATCCCGTCGAGGTGCTGGCGCCGGAGAGGGCTCCGCGCCTGCTCACGGACACGGCGCACAAGCTGCGCCTCCTCGCCCGCGAACTGGGAGTGCGGCAGGTGCTGCTGATCCGCTTCGACGAGGCCGTGGCGGCGTGGAGCGGCGAGGATTTCGTCCGCCGGCTCGTCGAGTCCGCCCCGACGGGCGGCATCGAGCGCATCTGCGTGGGCAAGGGATGGCGCTTCGGCAAGGGCAGGTCCGGCGATCTCGCCCTGCTCGAGCGGCTCGGTCGCGAGCACGGCTTCGAGATCCGCGGCATCGACACCGTCGAGGCGGGCGGGGAGCGGGTCAGCAGCACCCGCGTGCGCGAGGCGCTCGCGGCGGGGGCGCTGGAGACGGCGGAGGCCTTGCTGGGGAGACGCTACAGCG
>CAYMMC010000207.1:0-5899 GCA_964391125.1 uncultured Akkermansia sp. | reverse complement strand
GTCGAGTCCCGGAGTTGGATACCCTCCGATTCCAGGAGTTTGGCGACGCCGAAATCGCCAGCCTCGTCGCCCCGCGCCCGCGCGTGATCGAGTACGGCGCCGAGCCCGCCTACGCCTATCGGGCCGGGACGGATCTCGAACTCGATTTTGAGAAACGCGCCGAGCTTCCCGGAAAGCCGGGCATGCTCCCCTCATATTCCAGCGAGGAGATCGTCGTGGAAGGAAACCGGCTTCAAGCGATCGCTCCCAACAGCAAGGCGTCCTTCGTGATCTCTTCCGCCCCTCTCTCCCACGAAACGACTCACCGATTCGCCACTGACCTTGGCCTGGATCCCGGTCCCGCCACGGAGGATGGGCCTCCGCGGATCGCAGAATTCTCTCTTTCCCACCTCGACCGCACTGCCGAACTCGTCCGCCACAACCAGCAGGCCCTCGTCGCCGCCGCCGGAGACCGGAAGGACTACTTCGCCGATCTCAAGACCGATTCGCTGGAGAATTTCGAGGCCACCATCGAACCCTACCGCGAGAAGTTCCGCACCGAGGTCATCGGCGACTTCGAGCTTCCCTTCCTTCCCCCGAACGTCCGCACCCGACCCTATCAGGTCGGCGACAAGACCCTGTCCTACGAGGTCGTCCTCGACGTCATGGAGAGCGGCGGGGAGACGGTGATCGCCTACGGCATCCTGACCCTGCCAAAAGACCTCGACCTTTCCTCCGGCGAGAGGCGGCCCGTCGTGGTCTGCCAGCACGGGCTGGAAGGCGCGCCGCAGGACCTCGTCGGCGAGCGGAAATACCGGGCCTACCAGGCCTTCGCGACGCGGCTGGCGGAGCGCGGCTACATCACCTTCGCCCCGCAGAACGGCTACAAATATTTCGATCTCTTCCGGATGCAGCAGTTCAAGGCCCAGAGCATCGGCAAGACGCTCTTCTCCATCATCGTCCCCCAGCACCGCCAGATCACCGACTGGCTCGCGGCGCAGCCCTGGGTCGATCCCGACAAAATCGCCTTCTACGGCCTCAGCTACGGGGGCAAGGCCGCCATGCGCATCCCTCCGCTGGTGGATCGCTACTGCCTCTCGATCTGCTCCGGCGACTTCAACGAATGGGTCTGGAAGAACGCGGCCACCGACCCCGAGTCGCTGCGCTACAGCTATGCCAACAAGGGCGAATACGAGATCTTCGAATGGAACCTCGGCGGCACCTTCAACTACGCCGAGATGGCCGCCCTGATCTGCCCGCGGCCCTTCATGGTCGAGCGCGGGCATTTCGACGGAGTCGCGCCGGACGAGCAGGTCGCCTTTGAATTCGCGAAGGTGCGCCACCTCTACGCCGCGAAGCTCGGGATCGGCGACCGCTGCGAGATCGAGTGGTTTCCCGGACCCCACGCCATCCACGGCGTCGGCAGCTACGCCTTCCTCCGCCGCCATTTGGTCGGGAGGCCATAGTCGAGCGCCGGGAGCAGGAGGGCCGAGCCCATCGGCCTCGACCGGGCGTCGGATCTGTAGCCGAGGTCATCGACCTCGGTCGAACGTCGTGGGGACGGGCGATCCGCGCTCGATGAGCGCGGCAACAGCGCTGGCGCCTCCTGCGTGGCCGTTTCTCCCATCCGGACCAAGCGGAAGCTAAAGCCGCCGTTTCGCCTGTCGGAAGCGGCTTCTGCGCGACTCGCCGTCCGTAGCGGGCGGAGGGACCTCGGCTTCCTCGGGCGGCGCGGGTCCGAGCGGAGCGGCGGGAGCCTGCGGCGAAGACGGACGGGCGAAGCGCCTCGCGATCCGACCGGGACCGTCGAAACGCGGCGGCCGCCATCCCGTCCGGGTCGCGAGCGCCTCGAGCAGGAAAAGGAGGAAGACGGCGACGAGGAGCGGCGTCCGGATCGATTCCTCGGCCGGGGCGGGCGGTCGGCGCCACGCCCTGCCGAGATCGAGGATCTCCTCCCCGCCGCTCGCCCGCGAGACTTCGCGCAATTCCGCGACGCGCTCCTCGTCGAACTGCCATTCCTCGTCCGAGCCGACCACGACGGGACCGACGGGGATGGCGGCGCCGCCGACCTGGAGGGCCGCCCGCACCGGAGCGCCTTGGTCCAGGGAGGCGGAGGCGGAATAGCGCCCCGGCGCGAGGCGCTCCCACACGAGTTCGCGGCGGTCGCCGTCGCGGTAGCCGCTCTGCACGACGAGGCGCGGCGGCGCGGCGGCGAAGCGCGACTCCCAGGGATCGGCCTCGTAGAACAGATCGAGGGACCATTCCGAGCCCTCGAGGCGATGCCGCAGGCCGAGCCCGGGGGGGAGCTCCTCGCCCATGAGCCAGCGCACCAGCGTCTGGACGAAGTCGCCGTAGTGCGGCCAGGCGCGGGCGCGCACGGAGGACTCTCCGCCGAGAGGGAAGGAGACGGCGGCGGTGCGGCCGATCCCCCTTCGTCCGAAGGCGACGAGGGGCGCGGCGTAGCGGTCGGTCGAAAGAAGGGCGGCCTCGTCCCCGTCCCGGAGGTAGCTGAGGTTGTAGCCGTCGATCTCGGGAGGCCATTCCATGTCGCGCCGGGCCAGCTCGTGCCAACGGCCCGTCGAGGCGGCGCCGGTCGCCTCCTCGACGAAGGAGGAGCGGGCCACCGTCACGGTCTCCTGGGCGAAGAGGTTGGGCAGCTCGCCGGGAAGCTCGGTGAAGAAGGCCCGGCCTCCCCCGCGCTCCGCGATGTCCTCCAGCAGCTTGGCGTCGGAGTCGCTCCGACCGCCCAGCCCGATGACGCTCACGGTGGCGCCGCCGGCTCGCATCTCGTCGATCAGCGCGACGTAGTCCCCGGGTTCCTCGGAGTCGGAGGCGTCGCTGAAGAGAATGAGGTGCCTCTGTCCGAGGGGCGCTTCCTTCAGCACGTCCCAGGCGGCCTTCATGCCCTCGTGGACGAAGATGCCTCCGCCCATGGCCTCGATGCGCCGGATGCGCGAGATCAGTTCGCCTCGGTTCTCGCCGACGTTGAGCAGGGGCGCCACCTGGTGCGCCTGGCTGTCCACCGCGTAGACGGTCACCGCGTCCAGGCTTCCGAGCAGCTCCACGGCGCGGGCCGCGCCTTCGCCGGCGAGCTGCATCTTGCTCTGTCCCCCCGAGGCCCTCATCGCCATCGAGCCGGACCGGTCCATGACGATGGCCATGGCCACGCCGAGCTTGCGATGCTCGCTCTTCAGCTCCATCGAGACGGGGAGCAGGGGATCGACGGCGGATTCGTAGTAGCCGCCCGATCCGAAGCTGCGCTGTCCGCCGACCATCAGCAGGCCGCCGCCCTGATCGCGCACGAAGAAGGGCAGGGCCCCGAGGAAGTCGCCCGTCAATCCGTGGGCCGGGACGTTGTTGAGGATCACGGCCTTCGCCCCGGCGAGGTCTCCGGGATCGAGGAGGAGCGGATTCTCCGCCGCGGCCACTTCGAATCCCTGCGCCCGCAGGGCGGCGGCGAGCGGATCGTCCCGGTAGGCGGTGGCGAGCAGCAGCCGAGGTCCCGCCGCGACCTCGATCCAGCGCTCGCGGCGGTTGTTCCCGGGATGGGCGTCGCCCTGTGGCGAGATCTCCACGGCGTAGCGATGCCCGCCCGGCTCGACGAGGCGGTCGGAGAATCGGAAGCGCCCGACCCCTTCTCTCACCTCGACCTCGCCGCGATGGAGGCGGGTCTCCCCGCGGAACAGCTCGAACGGCAGGACTCCGTCCCGCGTTCCGGCGACGGCCACGTCCACGGCGAAGGGCTCGCCCGCCTGGACCCGCCCCGGCATCTCGACGGAGACGACGCGCCAGTCGGTCCGGTCCGGCGCACGGACCAGCCGGTAGTCGAGAGCCACCCCCGCCCCGGCCAGCTTGGCCGAGGCGCCCGCGAGGGGCTCGGTGCTGTAGCCGTCGGTGAAAAGAAGGATGCGCCCGTGCCGCCGAGGATCGACGCGGGCGAGCGCCTCCTCGATCGCGAATCCGGTGCGGGTGCGGTCGCGCTTGCCGGCGTAGACCGTCCCCTCGCCGACGCCTGCGGGGATCACTTCCGATGCGTAGTCGAGAAAGCGGAGCCGATGCCGCTCGCCGGGGCGGGACCGCTCCAGCAGGGTCCGCCATTCCTGCTCGCCCGCATCGACGAGATCCCGGGCCGAGCGGGAGCGGTCCAGCAGCACCCAGAGATCGACGCCGCCCGATCGCGAGACCACGCGGGGATCGCAGAGGACCAGGGTCAGCAGCAAGAGCAGGAGCATCCGCAGAGGCCGCCGCAGTCCGAGCGCCCGAAACCACCACCCCGCGAGCAGCCAGACCGGCAGAAGAAAGAGGAACTGGGGAGCGGCGAGGGTCATGCCGGAGGCGTGCGGGACACTCTAGGACCTGCCCGGCGCGAGAAAAGCCGAAAGTGGCGCACGGAACGAGCGCGCTTCGGCGCCGCAAGACGGTATACAATTGACGTTGCGGGATCGGGGGAAGCGGTCCAGGGTTCGCCATGTCCTCACTGGAACACAAGACCGCTCTCGTCACCGGCGGAGGCTCGGGCATCGGCCGGGCCATCTCCGAAACCTTCGCCGCCGCCGGGGCTTCCGTCGCCATCCTCGATCTCGACGAGGCCGCCGCGAACGA
Organism: uncultured Akkermansia sp.; assembly: GCA_964391125.1. Taxonomy (GTDB): domain Bacteria; phylum Verrucomicrobiota; class Verrucomicrobiia; order Verrucomicrobiales; family DEV007; genus Arctic95D-9. The sequence goes on along the minus strand of CAYMMC010000207.1, from coordinate 1,318 downwards.
AACCACCGCCGCCATCGCCGCCGCCGGGGGCAAGGCCGCCTTCCTCCGCTGCGACGTCTCCGACGCCGCCTCGGTGCAGGCCGCCGTGGACGGCGCGAAGAGCGCCTTCGGCAAGATCGACATCCTCATCAACAACGCCGGCGTCGCCAACATCGGCACGGCCACGACCACCAGCGAAAGCGACTTCGACCGCGTCATGAAGGTGAACGTGAAGGGCGTCTATCTCTGTCTCCAGGCCGTCCTTCCCGAGATGGTGGCGGGCGGCGGCGGCGTCGTCCTGAATCTTTCCAGCATCGCCGCGATCACCGCCCTGCGGGACCGCTTCGCCTACTCCGCCAGCAAGGGGGCGGTCCACACCATGACCCTCTCCGTCGCCGCCGACTACCTCCAGCACGGCATCCGCTGCAACGCGATCTGCCCCGCCCGCGTCCACACGCCTTTCGTCGACGGCTACCTCGCCAAGAACTACCCCGACAACCGGGACGAGATGTTCGAGAAACTCTCCAAGGTGCAGCCCATCGGCCGCATGGCCCGCCCCGACGAGGTCGCCAAGCTCGCCCTCTACCTGTGCAGCGACGATGCCTCCTACATCACCGCCCAAGCCTTCAACATCGACGGCGGCTACCTGAACCTCCGCAACTGAATCCGAATTCCCCATCCCACCCGGTCCCGCCGATGAAAACGCTCGCCCTGCTCTCCGCCTTCGCCCTTTCCGCCCTCCCCCTCCTCGCTGCGGACTCCGTCCACGAGTTCAAGGTCAAGGACATCCAGGGCAAGGAAGTCGACCTCTCCGCCTACGCCGGCAAGGTGCTGCTGATCGTCAACGTCGCCTCGAAATGCGGAGCGACGCCGCAGTACGACCCGCTCCAGGTCCTTCACGCGAAATACGCCGAGAAAGGCTTCGCCGTGATGGGATTCCCCGCGAACAACTTCGGCGGGCAGGAGCCCGGCAGCGACGCCGAGATCGCCGAATTCTGCAGCGCGAAGTACCAGGTGGAGTTCCCCATGTTCTCCAAGGTCTCCGTCAAGGGCAAGGAGAAAGCCCCGCTCTTCGCCTACCTGACCTCCGCCGAGAATCCCGACAAGCAGGGCGAGATCGGCTGGAACTTCGAGAAATTCCTCGTCGGGAAGGACGGCAGGCTCCTCCACCGCTTCGGCACCCGGACGAAGCCCGATTCCGACGAAGTCGTCGCCGCCATCGAGAAGGCGCTCGCGGAGTGATACGGATTAACGACCGTTTCTGGCATAAGTTCTGGCATAAGTAAAGGAAGCTGCGGTGGCCTTGGCAGTGGCATGGGCTTCCAGCCCATGCGCCGGT
>CAYMMC010000206.1:0-5955 GCA_964391125.1 uncultured Akkermansia sp. | reverse complement strand
TCCCTCAATCCCTCAATCCCTCAATCCCTCAATCCCTCAATCCCTCAATCCCTCATCTCGCCTTCGCCGTTGTCGTCGACTCCGTCCTCGATCTCCCGGCGCCATTCGCGCGAGATCCAGGGCCGCACCAGGCCGTAGACGAGGTAGGAGACGAAGATCAGCAGGGGCACGAACTCGACGAAGTTCACCGCGCAGACCAGCACGAGGATGGCGACGAACAGCCACACCAGCGAGCGCTTGGCGCGCCAGTTCATCGCCTTGAAGCTCGGATAGGTGAACTCGCTCAGCATCATGAAGGACAGCAAGGGCATGATCACGACGAGCGTGTAGCGCCAAGCCCCCACATCCTTGTCGCCTTCGTTGAGCCAGAGCATGAAGAGCGTCAGCGAGGCGATCAGGCCCGCCGCCGCCGGGATGGGAAACCCGACGAAGTCGGGCGAGGGGCCGCCGTTCTTCTGCTCGGCTTCGGCTTGGGCCAGGCAGTTGAAGCGCGCCAGGCGCATCGCCCCGCAGAGCAGGTAGACGAAGGCGATGGTCCAGCCGAGGCGGTCGTCGAAGGACTTCAGGACCATGTCCATCGCCAGCAAAGCCGGGGCGATCCCGAAGGAGATGATGTCGGCGAGCGAGTCGAACTCCCGCCCGAACATCGACTCCTGCCCCTTCATCCGGGCGATGCGGCCGTCGAGCGCGTCGAACAAGCAGGCTCCGAGGATCAGGAAGATGGCGATGTGGAAGTCCCGCGCCCCGCCCGCCGGGTCCTGCATCCCCTTGAAGATGGCCATCACCGCGCTGAAGCCGCAGGCGAGGTTGCCGGCCGTCATCAGGTTCGGCAGCAGATAGACCTGGGGATTGCTCCAAGGCCCGGGGACGTGGCGTTTCATGCGCCATCTTGCCCGCTCCCGGGCCAAAGTTCAAATTTCAAATGCCAAGCGCACCGCTTCGGGCCATATTCCCGCCATGCCATCTCCCGCCGCAGTCCCCACCCTCGACGGATCCGCCACCATGGGCGAAATTCTGGCCGCCTATCCCGGCGCGAAGCGTGCCCTCTTCGCCCGCTACCACATCGGCGGCTGCAGCAGTTGCGCCTACGACGAGACCGAGACCCTCGCCGAAGTCTGCGCCCGCAACGAGGACCTGCCCGTCGACGAGGTCGTGGCCCACGTCCTCGAAGCCCACGAGCACGACCAGGCCCTCCTCCTCGAGCCCGCCGAGCTCGCCGAAGCGTTCAAGGGCACGCCCGCCCCGCGCCTCATCGACCTCCGCACCCGCGAGGAGCACGAATCGGTCGCCCTCCCCGGTTCCGAACTCTTCAGCAACGAACTGCTCCAATCCCTCTTCGCGACCGAGTCCAAGGACCGCCTCGTCGTCGTCTACGACCACAAGGGCGACCGCTCCCTCGACGCCTGCGCCTACCTGGCCGGCCATGGCTTCCAGAACGCCCGGGCGCTCCGCGGCGGCATCGACGCCTACGCCCGGGAAGCCGATCCCTCCATTCCCTGCTACCAACTCGAATTCGAAGAATGATTCAATTCATTCAAAATCAATTCGTCAGCATTGAATTTCACGCGATTCAATTCTAATTGCCTGGCTTTGCAGGCAGGCCGCGAACGGCCCGAAAAACACCGGAAAATTGCCCACAAAACCACAAAACGGAGCCATGCCGTCCCATGACGTTGCGCTTCTTGTGTCTTTCTGCGGCCATCCTTCCCATTTAACAAAGTAGGGTTAAACAAACGCCGATTCCCGCCCAACCTCTCCCGACCTCATGGAAGACCGCATCCAAGCCGCTCTCGCCAATCCGCAGAACATGGGCGAAATGCCCGACGCCGACGCCGTGGGCACCGTGGGCAACCCCGAATGCGGCGACATGGTGCGGATGTGGCTGAAGTTCTCGGAGAAGGACGGCAAGAAGATCATCGACCGGGCCTCCTTCCAGAGCTTCGGCTGCCAGACCGCCATCGCCGTGGCGAGCATGGCCACCGAGATGCTCAAGGGCAAGACCGTGGCCGAGGCCCGCGAGCTGAAGTCCGCCGATCTCTCCGAACCCCTCGGTCCCCTTCCCCCCATGAAGCTCCACTGCGGCGACATGGTCGAAGGAGCCCTGCGCGAGGCGCTCAAGGCGGAGTCCGGGGAACCCGGCACCGCATCCGCCGAGACGACGCCCGCCGTTCCCCCTCCCGGCGCCGGGCGGACCCTCCTCGGTTCCCTCCAGTCCGCGCCCTTGCGGGCCGGGAAGCTCAAGGTGGTGAAGCTGGATCCCCCGTCGTAGGCGGCGCACCGCGCGCCCCCTCCGTCGGGGCCGGGGAAGGACTGGCCGCCGGGCGCCCGCCGCAGCCTTCTCCGCCCATCCGGCTCGGATGGGTTTTGGACACTTTTTCCCGGCGCGTATCCGCGTGGCCATTCCTCGGTGGATTTTCCAGCCTCCTGCGGACACATTGACGCGATGAAACTCCCTCTCGCCATCGCCACGCTGGCCGTGCCCCTCGCCCTCTCCGCCCAACAGGTCCTCGTCGAGGCCGAGGCTTTCGCCGAACACGGAGGCTGGCAGCTCGACACCCAGTTCATCGAGACGATGGGCTCGCCCTATCTCCTCGCGCACGGTCTCGGCAATCCCGTCGCCGACGCCGTCACCGAGGTGGCCTTCCCCGAAGCCGGCGAATACCGCCTCTGGGTGCGCACGAAGAACTGGGTCGAGACATTCGCCGACAAGGTCGACGCCGCCGCCGCTCCGGGCCGCTTCCAAGTGAAAATCGGCGGACAGACCGTCGCCCACGAGTTCGGCAAGACCGGCGCCGAATGGCATTGGGAGGACGGCGGCACCGTCGCCATTTCCGACGCGAAGACCTCCGTGGCCCTGGTCGACCTCACCGGCTTCAACGGGCGCTGCGACGCGATCCTTTTCTCCAAGGACCCGGACTTCGTCCCCGACAACTCCAGCGAAGTCCTCCCCGCGTGGCGACGCACCATGCTCGGCATCCCCGAGGAGGCCGCGACCGAAGGTCCCTTCGACATCGTCTTCGTGGGGGGCGGCTACGCCGGCGCCTGCGGGGCCATCTCCGCCGCGCGCATGGGCCTGAAGGTCGCGCTGGTCCAGAACCGGTCCGTGCTCGGGGGCAACGGCTCCTCCGAAGTCCGCGTCTGGGCCAAGGGCAACACGCCCCCCGGACTCTATCCCGTCGGCGACATCGTCCGGGAGCTCGAGGACCACGCCCAGGCCTCCCCCGGCACCTACGAGGAGTTCGAGGACGAGAAGAAGCACGGCATCGTGACGGCGGAGCCGAACATCGCCCTTTTCCTCGACCACCACGCCTACAAGGTCGAGATGGAGTCGCCCGCGAAGATCGGCGCCGTCCACGCCTTCGACACCCGCACCGGCGCCCTGCGGCGCTTCACCGCCCGCACCTTCTGCGACGCCACCGGACACGGCACCATCGGGGTGATGGCAGGGGCCGACCACGAGATGATCGACGGCGGCCGCATGGGCATGTCGAACATGTGGGCCTGGGAGAACGCGGACGCCCCCCAGAGCTTCCCCGAGACCCCCTGGGCGCTCGACCTCGAGGAGGGCGACTTCCCCTACCCCCGGAGATTCCACGCCGAGTGGTTCTGGGAGAGCGGCTACGACAAGCATCCCCTCCTCGACCTCGAACAGATCCGCGACTGGAACCACCTCGCCGCCTTCGGCGCGTGGAACGCGATCAAGAACAAGGACGCCTACGAGCGCAACGATCCCGACATGCTCGGCCACGAGAACGCCCGCCTCACCTGGATGGCCTACGTCGGCGGCACTCGCGAAACCCTCCAGCTCCTCGGCGACATCGTCCTGACCGAGGAGGACATCGTGGAGAAGAAGCCCTTCCCCGACGGCTGCGTCCTCACCACCTGGTCCATCGACCTCCACTATCCGGCGGAGCAGTACGAGAAGAAGTTCCCCGACAACCCCTTCATCTCCGTCGCCGTCCACGGCAAGGGCGTCGACCGCAAGCGGGGCTACGCCGTCCCCTACCGCTGCTTCTACTCGCGCAACATCGAGAACCTCTTCATGGCCGGACGCAACATCAGCGTCACCCACGAGGCCCTCGGCACCGTCCGCGTCATGAAGACCTGCGGCATGATGGGCGTCGTCGTCGGCAAGGCCGCCGCGATCTGCGCGAAGCGCGACACCACCCCCCGCGAGGTCTACTACCAGCACCTCGACGAGCTCGTCGAGCTGATGCGCCTGCCCGGCAACGTCCGCCGCGCCACCCTCGACGAGGAGTTCGCCGTCGATCCGAGCCTCCCCGACCTCGGCGAGCCGGAGCTGGAGTGGATCCCCCGCGACCAGCTCGAGGGCATCGTCGTCGACGACGAGGAGGCGAAGCTCACCGGCCACTGGACCCACGGCGCGGGCCTGAAGCACCACGTCGAGGACGGCTACCGCTACGCCAGTCCGGCGCGGGGCGGTTCCGGCGGGACCGCCGCCGCCCGCTTCGAGTTCACCGTGCCCGAGAGCGGCGAATACGAGGTGCGCATCTCCCACCAGCCGCACGAGAACCGCTCCTCGAAGACTCCGGTCACGGTCGTCTCCGCCGACGGCGAGAAGACCATCGCGGTGAACCAGCGCATCGCCCCGCCCCTCGCCAAGGGCTTCTTCGGGCTCGGAGTCTTCCGCTTCGAGGCCGGCGGTCCCGCCGCCGTGGTGGTCGGCAACGAGGGGGCCGACGGCAACGTCCACATCGACGCGGTGCAGGTGCTTCCCTTGCGATAGACGGCGATCCGCCCCCGCGAGAGCGACGGAACGGCAGAGACGAAGGATCGCCCGCACCCGGGAGGCGCCCGCACCCGGATCCCCCGCCGCTGAATTTCCCACTCGATTCTCGCCGCCGCCTCGCCTATCCTCCCGGCGATGCCCCGACCCGCCCAGCCCGGCCATCCTCCGCGCGAATTCCGCGATGCGCGCTCGACCCCCTACGTCCTCGGTTCGGCGGCGATGGCGGCCCTCGTCCTCGGCCTGGCGGTCTTCCTCCTCGTTCGCGGCTTCCAATGGCGCGCCGCCCTCGACGCCCTCCGCGCCGAGCCGGGCATCGAGATCCTTTCGGTGGAGCGGGCCGGCTTCTTCAAAAAGCGCCTCCGCGGCCTGCGCGACCCGCTCGCCCCGACGGCGGAGAGCATTCTTCTGCGGCGCAACATCGGCCCCCGCAGCGCCGAGCTTCTCCTGACCGAATACCATTCGTTGAACACGCCCTACGCCAGGCAGCGCGAGGAGGCCGAGGCGGCCCGCTTCGACGATTTGCGCGACGCCGTCCTGAAAGCGGTCGGCGAGTTCGCCGAGGCCGCCTCGAGGCAGCGCGAGGAGGATCTGGAAAAGATCACCCGCATGCTCTTCGAGACCCGCTTTCCCGAGGCCATGAAGAGCGTCGAACTGGAATGGAGGGACGGAAACTGGTACGCCAACGGCGAGCTCTACGCGCCCCAGCGCGAAACCTTCGTGGCCGAAGCCCCCGCCTACATCGTGGAAGGCGAGCTCGGTTTCGACGGGCTGGTCGACCTCACAGCGGTCCGGACCTCGACTCTTCGCCGGCAGATCGAGTCGCCCGACCTCTTCTCCTCCGATCTCGACGGCGACCCCGTCCATCTCGACCGCATGATCCGCCTCGTGGCCGACTACGACGAGGTCTGCGAGCGCTCGAACCTGCCCCCGCCCCGTCTCCAGCTCGAACTGAGCGCCGCCGATCCCGCTGCCTCGCTGGAGCGGCTTGTCGCGCTCAAGTCCCGGCTCACCGGTCCCGGCGGCATCGCCCCCGACCGCTTTCTCGACGACCTCGCGACCGCGGGCGAGCCCGGAACCGAGCCCCGGGCCTCGCTGAAGCTGGTCCCGCTCCCCCTTCCCCGCTGATGGACGAGCCCCGCCCCAAGGCCCGACACGCCCACTGGCTCGTCGGGCCCCTCGTCACCCTCGCCGCCGTCCCGGTCCTC
>CAYMMC010000205.1:0-5973 GCA_964391125.1 uncultured Akkermansia sp. | reverse complement strand
CGATCCTGAAGGAGCAAGGCGTCCGCGGGCAGCTCTCCATCGTCCCCACCGGCATCGACACCGAAGCCTTCGCCCGCGGCGACGGCGACGCCTTCCGCCGGCGGCACGGCCTGCCGTCCGGCGCCTTCCTCGTCGGCCATCTCGGGAGGCTGGTTCCGGCGAAGCGGGTCGACTTCCTCGCCGGGGCCACGGCGGCGTTTCTCGCCGGCTCGCCCGGCGCCCGCGCCTTGTTCTGCGGCGAAGGGGAAAGGGCTGGGGCGCTGCGGACCCGCTTCGCCGAGGCGGGCGTCGGCGACCGCCTCCTCCTGCTCGGCGAGCTCCCGGACGCGGAGCTGCCCGACGCCTACGCCGCCATGGACCTCTTCGTCTTCGCCTCCCTTACCGACACCCAAGGGATCGTCCTCCTCGAAGCGATGGCGGCGGGCGTCCCTGTCCTCGCGCTTCGCGCCACGGGGCCGCAGGACCTCGTCCGCGACGGCGAGGACGGCCGGCTCCTTGCCCCCGACGCAAGCGAGGGGACCTTCGCCGCCGCGATCGCCGGGTTGGCGGGCTCCTCCGCATTGCCCTCCTTCTCCGCCGCCGCCCGTTGCCGGGCCGCCGCGTTCGACCAGCGGCGCAGCGCCCGGGATCTTCTCGAGGTCTACGCCCTGGCCGCCGCCCAGGCGCGGCGCGGGGGACCCCCGCCCGACGCCCTCGACTCTCTCCAGAGCCGGGTCGAGGCGGAGTGGAGACGCGCCCGCCAAGCTGGCGTCCCGCCCTCGCTCCTCCGCAGCCGCGGGTTTCCGTGAGCCCGCCGACGGCGCCCGAGAACGGGGCGCGACGCGCCCCGCCTCCCTGGACGCCGGATCACCCCTTGCGCTTCGAGAGGAGCCGGTCCACGCTCCAGTCGCCGCCCCCGGCGAAGACGAAGTAAAGGTAGACGAAGCAGTAGAGCACCGCCAGCTCGCCGCCGTTGACCATCGGCCAGAATCCGCCCGAAGCGTGCCCGATGAAGTAGGCGACCGCCATGAGGCCGGACAGCACGAAGGCCATGGAGCGGGTGAAGAGGCCGATCAGCAGCAGGCCGGCCCCCACCAGCTCGAGAATGCCGGCGAGGCCGATCTGGGAGAGGAGGACGAACTCCATCTTGGCGGGCGCCGGGAAACCGAGCACCTTCTGGCCGCCGTGCTGCATCATGAGAGCGGCGGAGACGATGCGAAGAACCGACAGGATCTTGCCACGCCACGAATTGAGGAAAGTGTGCAACGCCATATTGGCCGGATCCTAGCGCCGCCCCCGCACGATTTCAAGCGTCGGCCTTCCTCTTTTCGCGTCGCGAGACTGGAGTCCGACCGGCCGCGCGAGCCCCCTCCTTCCGTTTGACCGCCCCCCCGCCGGGCCATAAAGTGGCCGCCTCCATGCTCCTCGTCATCGACAACTACGATTCCTTCACCTACAACCTCGTCCAATACTTCGGCGAGCTGGGGGCGGAGATGGAGATCCGCCGCAACGACCGGATCGGCCTCGACGAGATCCGCGAGATGGCGCCGGAGCGCATCTGCGTTTCGCCCGGCCCCTGCACCCCGAAGGAGGCGGGGGTCAGCTGCGAGGTCATCCGCGAGTTCGGCCCGACCATCCCGATCTTCGGCGTCTGCCTCGGCCACCAATGCCTCGGCCAAGTCTACGGCGCCGAGGTGGTGCGGGCGGACCGCCTCATGCACGGAAAGACCTCGCCCATCCTCCACAAGGGCGAAGGGCTCTTCGCCGGACTCGCCTCGCCCTTCGAGGCGACGCGCTACCATTCGCTGATCGTGAGGCGGGACACGCTGCCCGACTGCCTCGAGATCACGGCGGAGACGCCCGAAGGCGAGATCATGGGGCTGCGCCACCGCGAACATCCGGTCCATGGGGTGCAGTTCCACCCCGAATCGATCCTCACCGCCTCGGGGAAGTCGATCCTCAGAAATTTCCTGACCTTGTAGCCGGGAAGGCGGCCTCCCGCCCTTCTCCCCGCCCCCTCCGCATCCATGGCGACGAAACTGATCAGTTGGAACGTGAACGGCATCCGGGCGGTGCTGAAAAAGGGCTTCCTCGACTTCCTCGAGGCGGAACGCCCCGACCTGCTCCTCCTCCAGGAGGTCAAGGCGAACCGCGAGCAGGTCGAGCACGACTTCGAGTCGGCGGGATGGGAGGTCCACTGGAACCCGGCTCAGAAGAAAGGCTACTCCGGCGTCGCCACCCTCTCCCGCGTCCCCGCGCTTTCGGTCCGACACGGGATCGGACTCCCCGGACCCGACGACGAGGGGCGCGTCCTGACCACCGAATTCCCCGACTGCTTCGTCGTCAACGTCTATACACCGAACTCCCAGGACGGTCTGCGCCGTCTCCCCTACCGGATGGAGTGGGACGCCGCCTTCCTTGCCTACGTCAAGGAGCTGGAGAAGACCAAGCCCGTCGTCTTCGCCGGAGATCTCAACGTCGCCCACCGCGAAATCGACCTGGCCCGCCCCAAGCAGAACCGCCGCAGCGCCGGCTTCACCGACGAGGAGCGCGCCGGTTTCGACCGGATCGTCGAGGCGGGCTTCGTCGACAGCTTCCGCCACTTCCATCCGGAAGAGCCGGACCACTACACCTGGTGGAGCTTCCGGGGCGGCGCCCGGGAGCGGAACGTCGGCTGGCGGATCGACTACTTCTCCGTCTCGGGGGCGCTTCTGCCCAAGGTCCGTTCCGCGGGCATTCTCCCAGACGTGACGGGCTCGGACCACTGCCCCGTGACGATCGAGATGGCCTAGCAGCCCCGGCGTCGAGATCTTCCCAAGCCCCTCGCCGCCGCCAGGCCACGCTCGTCGCGCTGCCTTTGCCCGCGCCTTGCAGCACGCCGACACTCTGGAAATCAAATGAAATTGCCCTGGCGGAAAATGCGGACCACGGAATTTTCAGTGGCATTTTGAACAGGTTTCAGCGAGAATGCGGGGATGAACGCTCCCTTTCCGCTCGCGGCGGACCGATACGAGGAATTCCGTCGTTGGGTCTGGTCTCGGGCGCTGGCCGTGGTGCGGACGGGATCGGAGAGGCTCGAGGAGGACGAGATGGCCCTGCAAGCCCGCTGGTTCGGGGGGGAGTTCGGACGGACCTTCGCCGGCACGGAGGGGGAGGTCGTCGAGATCGCGCAGTTCGGCCACTGGAACCGCGGCGCGGGGCCCGACTTCACCGAGGCGGCGGTGCGGGTCGACGGGCGCCTGCGGTGCGGCGCGGTCGAGATCGACCCCGACGTGAGGGACTGGGATCGCCATGGGCACGGGGAGAATCCCGAGTTCAACGGAGTGGTGCTGCACGTCTTCGCCGACCAGCCCGCCTCGACGCGCGTCTTCACCCGCACCGAGGCGAACGGCCACGTCGCGCAGGTTCTCCTGCCGCAATACAGCGGCCTTCAGGGACCGCCCGACTTCCTCCCCGAGGCCTTTCCGGGCCGCTGCCTGGCGCCGCTGGCCCGCTTGGCCGAGGGCGAGGTCGCCTCGCTGCTCGCCGCCGCGGCCCAGCATCGGCTGAGACGCAAGGGCGAACGGCTGCGGGCCATGGCCGGAGCCACCTCGGCGGACCAGGCCCTGTTCCAGGCCGTCGCCGAGGCGCTGGGCTTCCGCCGGAACAAGACCGCGATGGCGGTGCTGGCGCAGCGCTGTCCCTTGCGCGAGCTGCTGGCGATGGACCCGACCGAGCGCGAGGCCCGTCTCTTCGGAGCGGCAGGGCACCTCGACCCCGCCTTCGCCGAGACGGCCTCGGCCCCCGATGCGCGCGACTACCTGCGGCGGCTCTGGGACCGCTGGTGGACGATGCGCGACGAAGTCGAAACGATCCCGCGCCGGGCGATCCGATGGCGTGGCGACGGCACCCGGCCGCTGAACCACCCGCAGCGGCGCATCGCCGCGCTCGCCGCCCTGCTCGGGCATTGGCAGGAGATGCGGGAATCCTGGGAACAACCGGTGAAGAACGCCGAGCGCGATGTGAACAAGTGGTTGAAAACGCTCGAACATCCCTTCTGGAGCCGCCATTGCACCCTGCGCTCGCCGGCCCTGCCGAAGCCCTGCCGCCTCGTCGGCGCGGATCGGCTCCGCGATCTGCTGGGAAACGTCGTATTCCCCGGCGCCATCGGGGTTTCGCCGGATCGGTGGGACGACTATCTCCGCCTCGGCGGGGTGGGGTCGAACCAGAAATTGAGGCGGGCCGCCCTGCGCCTGTTCGGAGAGAACCGCGAGCGGCGAAAGTTATTCACACGTTATTACCATCAGCAGCAGGGACTGCTCCAGATCTACGAGGATTTCTGCCTGGAGGACGCCTCCGACTGCCGCAACTGCCCCTTTCCGGAGCAGCTTCTGCAATGGCGCGGAGCGGGGCGGCCCGAGGCCCGGCGCGGCTAGCGTCCCGAAAAACCGAAGCCTCTTGTAAGCCCGGCGCTCCCTGAAGCGTCTCTTCCCGAATCTCCACCCACCGAACCGACCAACCCCATGTCCGTCGCCTCTCTCGAACCCGATGTCATCCTCCACCCCGAGCGGAGGGTCTTTCCCGAATTCAGCCTCGAACGCCTTCTCGGCACCGTCTTCGCCCCGACCGAGGGCTGCCGGGTCTGCCTGCTCATCGACCTGGAGGATCTCTCCCTGATGCGGAACTACGCCTTCCTCGACGCGCCGGGGCACGAGATCCAGAAGAAGGCCTACGAGGAGTTCTTCCTCGGTCTCAAGGACGGAGGCCTGGAGGCGCTCGGCATGAGCGGGGGCGAAATGTATGCCTACCGGATGACCGGCGGATCGAATCTCGACCTCGAGGACGAATGCATCGACGCGGAGGGGCGCACCCTCAGCCTGGACCGCGACGTCTACCCGCACTACGACCTGATCCTTTGCCTTTCGACCTACTCGGCGACCGCGCCGCTCACGGCGAAGTGCAAGCAGTTCGGCTTCCGGGGCGCCACCCTGCACGGCGTCAACGACATCATTCTCGCGTCGGGCCTCGCCGTGGACTACCGCGAGGTCAGCGCCGATGCCGAGCGCATGCGCCTCGCCATGACAGGCGCCGACACCATCGAGATCGACTTCGCCCTCGAGGACGGGCGCGTCCTCACCGCCTCGCTGGAGCTCGCCGGGCAGGAGGCGCAGAAGTCGCACGGCCTCTGCCTGGGCCTCGCCCCCGACGTGGCGAACCTGCCCGCCGGCGAAGTCTATTTCGTCCCCGTCGACGCGAACGGCCAGTTCCCCATGAAATACGCCGACGGCACCCTCGGGGTCCTCGACGTGAAGGACCGTTGCATCGTCCGGTCGACCCTGATCGCCGGAAACCAGGCCACCATCGACGCCCACAACGCGCGTCTCGCCGACGATCCCATGACCGGGACGCTCGGCGAGCTCGGCTTCGGCACGCAGGTGCTTCCCGTCTCCGGCGCCGACATCCAGGACGAGAAGGTTCTCGGCACCTGCCACCTCGCCACCGGCCGCGACGACCACCTCGGCGGCGACATCGTGCCGGAGATGTTCAAGCGCCACGAGAACTCGACCCACGACGACATCCTCTTCGCCCCTCACAAAACCCCCAACTTCAACATCCGCCAAGTGCGGATGAGGCGAGGGGGGCAGGAGGAGGTCATCATCGAGGACTTCCGGCCCTCCCAATACATCCTCGACGCCCTCCGGGGCTGATCGGCGCCGCCGCTTCGCGAGGAAGCATTCGACGGAGTCGACGAGTGCCCTCCAGCTCGCCGCGATGATGCTGCGGCGGTTGCCCACGGTGGCGGGGGCGCAAATGGTTTCGCGGTCCCGGGCACCGCAGGAAGTCTTCGCCCATCGCGCCAGCGTTGTGGCCGCGTCCATCGGACGCGGGGCGAGACTGCTGAAAAACCCCGCAATGAAACATCTTGGTTTGTGTTTGCCTGGGGAGCCAACAGCTTCGCCGGAGAGGTTCTGGAACGACCTTGCGGGCTGCAGCCCTGTCAAAAAACCTTGCCTT
>CAYMMC010000204.1:0-6009 GCA_964391125.1 uncultured Akkermansia sp. | reverse complement strand
ACCGTGCCCGCTTCAGCGCGACGGTGATCGGCGAGGGCACCAAGATCGACAACCAGGTCCAGATCGGCCACAACTGCCTGATCGGAAAGCATTGCATCATCGTCGCGCAGACCGGCATCTCCGGCAGCACGCGCATCGGCGACCATGTCGTGCTGGCGGCGCAGTGCGGGGTGGCGGGGCATCTCGTGATCGCCGACCGCGTCACCTTCGGCGGCCGCAGCGGGGTGATCTCCTCGATCGAGGAGCCGGGCGGCACCTACTTCGGCTATCCCGCGAGAACGCTGAAGGAGGATCGGCGCAACGCCATGCGGATCAAGCAGCTAGGCAGCCTGATGAAGCGGGTCAGGGACCTGGAGATGCGTCTCGGCGGCTGGGTGGACTGAGGCGCCCGGATCCGCGCCCCGGCATCGGCGGGGAAGGGCTTCCTACGGTTCGCCAAGGTGTCTCTCCAGGAAGTCGAAGCTGCCCACGCCGTGGATGGAGTGGCCGCCGTGGAAGAACTCGATCCCGGTGCGGTCGGCGAGGCCGAAGCGGGCGTAGAGATGGCGCACCTTGGCGTATTCGTGCGCGACCCAGGCGTCGGTGGAGACGCGGTCGTGGTGGCCGCGCTCGACGAAGAAGGGGCGGGGGAAAATCAGCGCCGCCATCTCGGAGTAGTCGTAGGTCTGGCCGAGGTTCCAGTAGGGCATCTCCCATTCGATGCTTTTCATGAAGCTGCCGGGAAAGTCCGGGTCCGCCACCTTTCGGGTCCATTGGTTGAAGTCGCCCGAGCAGATCGACAGCGCGTAGCCGGGGACCACGGCGGGGACCCGGACGGCCGTCTCGCCGCCGTAGCTCAGCCCGTAGAAGGCGATGCGCTGCGGATCGACCGCGGGCAGGGTCGCGAGCCAGTCGAGCCACTGCCGGTGCGAGGCGACGATGAAGGTGAAGAGGGTGCCGCCGACGAGGTTCGCCTTGCGGTCGAGCCAGCGGTAGCGGTCCTCGTGGCGGTAGAGGTTGTGCGGGGCGAGGACGACGTAGCCGCGTTCGGCGAGGCGGGCGGCGAAGTCGCCGTAGGCGGGCTTGCCCGCGTCGACGCAGTCGCGGGGAAGGCCGTTGCGGCCGTGCTGGCAGACGACGGCGGCGCGGCGTTCGCCGGGCTTCAGGCCCTTCGGCAGCAGCAGGACGCCCCAGGCTTCGAAGTGGGGATGGACGTCCAGGCCGACTTCCCACATGGTCCAGGCCTCGGTCTCCTTGAGCTTGCGGCTGCGCGGATTCGGCGGAAGCCGATCCTCGTCGAAGACGCCGAGGATCTCCTCCTCGAAGCGCGTCCGCCAGGCTTCGCTCCGGGCAACGAAGTTGGCCGGGGCGAGGGTGGGATGGGCCTTCTCCGTGGACCACTTGCCGGGGCGCAGGTCCGGTTCGGCGGCGAAGAGGAAGCTTTCCTCCCGCACGCCTTCGGAGGCGTCGACGAGCCCTTGGACATGGTTCTGGAGGCCCAGGAAGATCCGGCGGTGCCGCGCCGCCGGGTCGAATCCCTCGCGTCCATCGACGACGAGGGCGAGGGGAGGGACGCGGTCGACCTCCGGCTCGCGTCCGATGGCCTGGAGGAAGCCCGCCACCGAGGGGTAGTCGCCCCGCGCCCCGTCGTGGGCCTGGGTCAGAAAGAAGGACGACGGAGAGGCAAAGGCGTTCATCGCCTTTTCGATCCGCTTCCATTCGCGCTCCACTTCGGCGAAGGGCGGGGTGGTGAGTTCGCCCTTCTGGTCGCTCACCTCGGGAAAGGCGGTGTGCTCGACGAGGAGGACGCGCGGAGCGATCAGGGCGGCGACGGAGGCGTCGCCGTGATCGGGGAGGAGGCCGAAGAGGTTGCGGTGGATCGGCTCGGCCCAGGCCGCGTCGCGCGGGGCGAAGGCGCCGCTGACGAAGGCGTGGTCGATCCGCGGATCGAGGGCGGCGGCGTAGAGCGCGGCGCGGCCTCCCTCCCCGTGGCCCGCCGCCGTGACGGCGGCGCCGGGAAAGGTCCGTTCGAACCAGTCGACGGCGGCGAGGAGCGTCTGCACGTCGTAGCCGAGGGGATGGCGTCCCATCTGGAAGGCCTGCCGGTAGATCCACTCGCGATGGCTCTGCTTCGTCCTCGCCACGGCCGCATCGTCTCCTGGCAAGCCGTGGAAGGGCTGCCGGTCGAGCGGGGCGGGGAGGAGGATGCGGAAGCCCGCCATGGCGAAACGGAGGGCGATGCGTTGTTTCGGCTCGAGCCGCGGCGTGAGGCCGAGAAGGTCCTCGGGGGTGTCGTCGGCGTCGGGCAGGAGGACCATCAGCGGAGGCGTCGAGAGAGAGCCCTCCGCCGCGACGGGATTCACGTAGAGCCCTTCGGCGAAGTATCCGGGGAGCACGCTCCAGCGCACCTGATGGATGCGGAAGCCCGGTCCCTCCGCCACGAGGGCGCTACCGGGTTCGCCGTCGTAGGCGACCGGGTCGGATGCAACGAATTCCAGGGCGGGGGCGGAGCGTTCGTCGACGACGCCCAGCTTCCGGGCGAGGGCCGCGCGGGAGTCCTCCACGAAAGCCTTCCTGGCTGCCTCTTGGAGGGGAAGGGAGGGCGTCCGCGCCGCCATCTCCGCGATCTTTTGTTCGGCGAAGGCGTGGGCGCCGTCCATGATCCTGACGGAGGGGTCCTCCTCGGTCCAGTCGAGCGGGGCGGTGCCGGGCAGCGTGGCGGGATCTTGGGAGAACGCGCCGCAGAGCGTCCCGGAGCAGAGGGCGGAGAGCAGAAGGAGGCGGATCATGGATTCTCGTCGCGCTTCATCAGGTCGAGGCTCGTGATCCGGGTGCTCATGTCGCCGGTGGCGCGGACCACGACGACGATGCCGGGATCGGGCTCTC
This sequence comes from uncultured Akkermansia sp., assembly GCA_964391125.1. Lineage (GTDB taxonomy): Bacteria > Verrucomicrobiota > Verrucomicrobiia > Verrucomicrobiales > DEV007 > Arctic95D-9. The sequence continues at coordinate 3,144 of CAYMMC010000204.1, read as the reverse complement.
CGTCCTCGCCGGGGCGGGTGACGGTGTAGATGTCGACGAGGTGGACGTCCAGATTCTTCAGCGACACGTCGATGCCCTGCGGCAGGTCGGCCTTGGCGATGGCTTCCTGCACCTCCTCGTCGAGCTCGGCCTTGTAGTCGTTCAGATCGACGCGGAGCTGGGCTTCCAGCCCTCGCACGAGGAGTTCTTCGAGCAGCCAGGCCGCCGCTCCGGTGAGCCTGTCGCGCGTCTCGACGGTGAGCTCGATCTCGCTGAAGCCAAGGGTCTGCCGGTCGTAGTCGATCACGGGACGGCCGCGCACCCAGATGGTGCCCGCGACGCCGCGGCCGAGGCGCGACTGGTCCGCCTCCAGATCGAGCTTCAGGTTCAGGTATCCTCCTTGGCCCACCTCCGCGGCGAGGCCGTGGACGCGGACTTTCGCTCCGATGCCGGTGTCGATGTCGAATTCCTCCTCCGCCAGCACTTCGTTCAGCTCCGCCATGCTGACGACGACGGGCAGGCGCAGGTCGGTGCCCGCCGCTCCGTCGAGCGGGCTCAACTCGGGCAGGGGCGCCCTCGCCGGCGCCTCCGGAGCGCGGTTGACGAGGTAGGTCTCGGTTTCGATGGCCACGGCGAGGGAGAGCTGCTCGGGAGTGCCGTAGTCGATGGGGCCGAGGAAAAGGCGCCGCGGCGCCACCTTCACCCAGAGGGCTGGATCGTCGGAGACCTGCTCGGCGAGGTGCGCCTCGTTCCAGAGCTTCGTCACCTCGCGCCGCAGGTTGAGGCGCTTTCGCAGGGCGGGGGTGATCTTGCGCGCCTCCTTCTGCAGGTATTGCCCGAGGCTGCCGCCGAGGAATTCGCCCACGTCGATGCGGCCGAGCTGTCCGAGCTGCAGCGCCGCCTTGTCGAGCCTCAGCTCGGGGGTGAAGTTTGGATTCACGCTCCAGTCGGCCATCACTTCGGGCGCCAGCGTTCCCCCCGCCGTGCCCGCGAGGTCGGCGCTCCCGTCGAGCGGAATCTCGACGATGGCCGCGTCGAGATGGCCCCCCAACTTCGCCTTCCCGGCGAAGGGAACGGAGAGGTCGAGCCCGCTCCCGTTGTTCTGGAAGTGGATCTCGCCGCGGGCGATGTCCCAGGAATAGGCGCCCTTCCGGATGCGCTTGTGGAAATCCTTCCTCTCGCTGCCGGAGAAGGTTTGCGGCACTTCGGCGTTGGCGATTTCGTCGAGCAGGCCCGTCGGCACGGCGATGGTCAGGCCGAGGAGGGAGGTCTCGGGGCGCGGCGCGTCGTATTCCCCGATCGGGCTGCCGCTCGGCGGCGGCACCGAGAGGAGGCGGGGGCCGAGGACGCGGGCGCCGACGAAGACGGAGAGCAGCCCGAGCACGGCGAGCAGGGCGAGGACGAGGAGGAGCTTCTTCATGCGAATCCTCCGACATTCTGCCACGGAGGGGCCGGGGAGGGAAGCGATCAAATCGGGGCGGAGGGCGCCCCGAGGTATTTCGCCATCGAGCGCAGGAGCGCCTCGGCGAGATCGGGGCAGCGGCCGAAGAGCCGGTGGAGCGCGGGGGCGTCGACGACGAGGCAGGTCGACGGCGCCGCGACCCGGGCCGTCGCGGTCGCGGGGATGACCGAGACCGCGCTGATCTGGCCGACGGGCTCGCCGGGAGCGGTGACGTGGTTCACGGGCTCGCCGTTCACGAGGATCTCCAGGTCTCCCTCGATCAGAACCCAGACGCGCTGCCCCATCTCGCCCTGGCGGACGATGTCCGTGCCCACCGCCGGCGCGGCCAGGGCGCCGGCGCCGACCAGCTCGCCCAGGGAGCCCTCGCCGACCCGGCCGAAGGCGTCGGAGCCCTTGAGAATGCGAATCAGATCGGATGCCTCCATGCGGAGCTTCCCTAACACCCTGCGGCGGCGGGATTCAACGCGGATTTTTCCGCAGTCCCGGTTCGCGCAAGGCCGAAAGCGGCGTATCCTGACGCCTTCCATCCATCCATGCCCGACGATCCCGCAGAAGAGGCGACCGGCGAAGCGGTCGAGATCCGTTGCTATTTCGTGAGGGAGCGCAACGCCCTGCTCGTGCGGGGCGACTTCGCCCCCCTCTACACCGACTACTATCTGCACCTGATGCAGCACGGCATCCGTCACGAACCGGCGCAGGACCAACTGCTGAAGGACGGCTTCGCCGCGCTGGCCCTGCACCTCGCCTCGCGCCCGCGGAACGAGGCCATCGCCTGGACGTTGAGCTGGCAGCGCCCGCCCCAGAACGTCTTCGTCACCGGCAGCAACCGGCTCGGCAATCTGGTGGGGCGGATCTTCACGGAGGACGTGCGCGAGCGCGACCACAACCTCCTCGTCTCCCAGACCACCGTGGCGGGCCAGGAGCCCCGGCAAAGCCTGGTCGAGGCGGAGCGTCTCGATTTCTTCGCCATCGCGGAGGACTACTACCGCCAGAGCGAGCAGCGCCCCGGCCGCTATTTCCGCTACGGCGACGACGACTTCGTGCTCGTCGCCGCCCAGCCCGACTGCGATCTCGAGTGGCTCGCCTCCCTCGACGACGAGGCGATCCGCTCCGTCGACCGGAGCGAGACGCTCAGCTTGCTGGAGACCCGCACCTACCGCTTCGACTGCGGCTGCGGGCCGGAGCGCATCCTGCCCATCGTGGCCGGTCTCAGCGACGAGGCCCTCGCCTCCGTGTTCGATGGCGGGGAGGTGATGGTGGCCAGCTGCCCGCGCTGCGGGGCCCGCTACTCCATCACCGAGGAGGCCCTCGAAGCCCATCGCCGAGACCACGCCCGATGAAGCCTTCGAAAAAGGACGAAGGCCGCCGCCGCGAACAGGAGCTGGCCTGGATCGGCGACACGGTCCTCGATCTCTTCGCCCGCACCTGGATCCTGCGCGAGCGCGGCGCCGTCTGCGGGGAGACGCAGCGGCGCATGACCTCGAACCAGTTCCTCGCCTGCATCGGCAACCCCACCGCCGTCGAGGCGAGGATCGGAGCTCTCTACCGCGACGAGGGGATGGAGGCCGCCTTCGCCTGGATCGAGGCCGAGCTGCTGCCGATCTTCGAAAAGCAGGAGCGGAAGCGGCGCTGAGGGGCGGGGCGGCTCCACCTCAGTGGTAGTCGATGCCCGCGAACAACATGGGGCTGGGGCTGGATGGGGT
>CAYMMC010000203.1:0-6025 GCA_964391125.1 uncultured Akkermansia sp. | reverse complement strand
CTGAGCTCCGATGTGGAGGGGGAGGCGACCAGCCATTTCCTCGTCGAGTTGCTCGGCGCCTTCCCGGGGCTGCGGATTTCGCGCCTCGCCCAAGGGCTGCCGGCAGGAGGGGGGCTCAACAGCGCCGACGAGCTCACCCTGTTGAGGGCCTTGCAGGGGAGGGTCGGAATGGGCGGGGGCTGATCAGCGGGCCGCCGCCGTCATTTCGGCGAAGCGGGGGGTCATCGCGAAGACCTCCTCGCCCAGTCCCCGGAGGATCCGCACGCTGGTTTCTTCGTCGGCGGGCAGGTTGTGGACCGTCTCGACCAGATCGAGGAAGGAGTCGATCTCGACGTCGCCCACTTCGAGGATGACGTCGCCGGGCAGGAGGCCCGCTTGCGCCGCCGGCGATCCCGCCTTCACCTCCAGCACTTCGGGCGTGGAGGATTCGTTGTGGAGGACCAGGCCGATCCAGACCGGCCCCGAGCGCTGGTGGCGCTTCACGTCCTCGACCAACTTGCGCACCCGCGCCGCAGGGATCGCGTAGACTTCGCCGCTGGTCTCGGGACGATGGCCGGTGAGGATGCCGATGAGCCGGGCCTCTCCGTCGACGAGCGGGGTGCCGGGATGGCAGTGGGATTCGGAATCGGAGACCCTGAGCCGCAGCAAGGGCAGGGGAAAGCGCTCGCCGCGGTAGGACCAGTCCTTGCCGGCGACGGTGGTGCGGCAGGCGGACTTGGCGGAGACGCATTCGGCCCGCTCGCCGGGCTTGGGCGCGGTCTTGGCGGAAAGGGAGAAGGGGCGAGCCGCGCCGAGTTCGGAGCTCGCTTCGAGGAGGCAGAGACGCTGCGCCGGATCGAGATGGAGAATGCGGGCCGCCACGGTCCCCTCCGGCCCCCGGAGGGCGGCGGAGTTCAGGGTGTCCACGGAGATCTGGGCGGGGACGACGCTGACGAACCACGTCGCCTTTTCGACGCAGGCGGCGGGGCTCTCCAGATCCTCCGACCACATCACCGAGACCGGCGCGGGACTCTCTTGGGCGAGACAGGCGAGCGGCGCGAGGGAGAGGAGCGCGAGGGGTAGGGCGACGGCGGTCATGGCGAGATCAGAGTTCGCGTAGACCACCGCGGATTCCGGCGGAGAGGACCTTGGCGTCGAGCTGGGATTCGTCGGCGAGATCCGGCACCCGCACGGCGGGGCGGGGGAGATGGAGGTGGATGGCCTCCTCGTCGGCGGGGCGGTCCTCCGCCACGACGGAGGCGGTTGCCGCGGGGGGCACCTGCGCTTCGCCCGCGGGAGCGCCGGCGTAGGTGGCGCCACCCTCGGGCGTTCCCGCCGCGCCCGCGAAGTAGTAGAGACCGGCGCCGAGCGCCGCCGCGGCCAAGGCCCCCGCAGGGACGAGGCGCTTCGCCCCGCCGCTTTCCTCCAGCCACATCGCCACCCGCTCGAACAGCAGGCCCCGGGCGGATTGGCGCAGCATTTCGGAGCGCTGCCGTTCCTTGAAGTCCTGGAGGAAGGATTCGTAGTATCCCTCGCCGGGAGACTCGTACCGCTTCAACCGGATCCAACGTTGCACGTCTTCGGAATCGTCATTCATCGCCATCTCGGGGAACTGCTAATAAACGGGGCGAACGCGGGTTTTTCAATCCCCGATCCGGTCGCAATCCCGCCGGAATCATTTCCGGAAGTCTTCGAGATAGGCTTGCAACTGACGGTGGGCATAGAAAAGCCGCGATCGGACGGTGCCCTCCGAGATCCCCAGGATTTTGGCGATTTCGGCGTGGGGCATGGCCTGGATGTCGAACATCGTGACCACCGTCCGGTGGTCTACTGACAGCTTCTGCATGGCCATGTTCAATCTTTCCTGCAGCTCCGAGAGCCCGACCTCCCGCACCGGGTCGCTTTTCGAGGTCGCGTCGATGAAGTCGGGGTCGTGCTCGATGGCGAGATCGAGGTCGTCGAGGCTCATGGCGCGGCGCCGGTTCCTCTTCTTGAGGAAGTTCAGCGTCATGTTGGTCGCGATCGAGTAGATCCAGGTGTAGAACGAGGACTTGCCCCGGAAACGCTTCAGGGCCCGGTAGGCCTTGGCGAAGACCTCCTGGAGGACGTCGTTCGTGTCCTCCCGGTTCGAGGTCATGTGGTAGACCAGGCCGTAGAGCTTCGGCGTGTATTTCTCCACCAGCTCGTCGAAGGCGCGGGTGTCTCCGTCGCGGGCGCGCTCGACCAGCTCCGCGTCGGGGTCGGGACGACGGGGGAAGGACCTCTCCGCCTTGGACTCGGTCGGCGTCGCGCCGCCCTCGGCTCCCTCCGCGGCGGCGGGGCCGACGTCCGGGTCGGGCGGGGCCGCTACGAGGGATCTTTCTCTTTCCATTTCCGGAGGGCCGTTTCGGGAGAGTTCATCACATCCGCGCGACCGTTCGACGTCACGAGGGAACCGTCGGGCGCGAGCACGACGAGCGCCGGAATGCCGCGGATCTGGAAGCGCTCCGAGAGGGCGGCCCCCTCCTTGGACCGGGCTCCGGGGACGGAGAGCCATTTCATCTTCATCTCGCGGATGTAGTTTTTCTTCTCTCTCTCCGAATTGTCGAGGCTGACGAAGACGATTTCGAAATCCTGGTCCGCGTGATCGTCGCGGAATTCCACCAGGCTGGGCGTGAAGGCTCGGCAGGGCGGACACCAGTGGGCGGAAAAGTAGAGGGCCACGGTCTTCCCCTTCAGTGTCTCCAGATCGACCTTCTTGCCCTTGGCGTCGTGCAGGACCGCCGGCAGGATCGCCTCCAGGGAAGCGGCGGCCTCTTCGGCGGGGGCGGGGAGGGCGAGGAGCAGAGAGGCGGCGAGAGCGGAGAAAACAAGGGATGGTTTCATGATCTGAGGGCGGAGCCGGAGGATCCGACGTGCGGGGCGGCGGTTCCTTGCAGTCGATTACGTGGCGTCGGGGGGAAAAATTAGCGAAATTCGCGCATCTCCACCGCAGGTGCGCCGTCCGGGGCGCTGCCAGACAGGTTGATTCCGCGGACGAAGCATGTCAAGAATCGCCATGCCGCAGGATCCCTCATCATTCCCTACCGCCGACCGCCGAGCCTTCCTGGCGGGTTCCGGTCTCGCCGCCGGGGCGATCGCATCGGGCCTCGCCGCCCCGACCTTCGGCCAAGGGCCGGCCGCGCCGGATACGCGCTTCGCCTTCTGCCTCAATCTCTCCACCATCCGGGGACAAGGGCTCGATGCCGCGGCGGAGATCGAGGTCGCGGGCAAGGCGGGCTACGACGCGATCGAGCCCTGGTTCCGCAAGCTCAACGAATACCTCGCGGGCGGCGGCAAGGTCGGGGATTTGAAGCGCCGCATCGACGACCACGGGCTCTCGGTGGAGAGCGCCATCGGCTTCGCCAAGTGGATCGTGGACGACCCCGCCGAGCGCGCCTCGGGCCTGGAGGAGGCGAAGCGCGACATGGATCTGATCGCCCGGCTCGGAGGCAAGCGCATGGCCGCCCCTCCCGTGGGCGTGCCGGCCGGCGCGGCGGTCTCCCTCGACGACGCGGCGGAGCGCTACCGCGTCCTCCTGGAGCTGGGAGACGAGATGGGCGTGGTCCCCCAGATCGAGATGTGGGGGGGCAACCCCAGCATCGGAACCGTCGAGAAGGCCCTCTACGTCGCGATCCGCGCGGGGCATCCCAAGGCCTGCTTCCTCGGCGACGTCTACCACACCTACAAGGGGGGATCGTCCTTCGACGCTCTCCTCCTCATGGGACCGCGGGCGCTCCAGGCCTATCACATGAACGACTACCCCGCCGATCCGCCCCGCGAGACGATCAAGGACGCGGACCGCGTCTTTCCCGGCGACGGAATCGCGCCGCTCACCGATATTTTGAGGAATTTCGCCGCCGTGGGCGCCCGTCCCGTCCTTTCCCTGGAGCTGTTCAATCCGTCCTACTGGGCGATGCCCGCCGAAGAATGCGCCAAGATCGGCTTGGAGAAGATGAAGGCGGTCGTGGCCGCGGCGGGCTTGGGGTGAGGGCGGCCGCCGTGCCTCAGCGCTGGCAGCGATAGACGAAGGCGGGCGGCAGGTTGCGCCAGGCGGTGCGGGTCCGCTCGACCGAGACGAAGCGTTCGTCGAGGAGTTTCCGGAAGCGCCGCGCCCCCGGCAGGAGCAGCCCCTGCCAGTAGGCGAAGGTGGCGAAGCGCCCGCCGGCCGGAAGGACTTCGAAGGTGGCCTCGAGGATCCGGCTCGTGAGAGCGGACGGAAAGGCGGCCCAGGGCAGACCGCTGATGATTCCGTCGACCCGTTCGATGCCGCGCTCGCGGCAGAGCTCGGGCAGGCGCGTGACGCAGTCTTCGACGACCTCGACATGGGGGCAGCGCCGCCGGGCGATGGCGGCGAGCTGGGGATCCCGCTCGATGGCGAAGAAGCGGGTCTGGCCGCGCAGGCGGCGGGCGATCTCCTCCGTCACGACTCCGGTGCCGGAACCGTATTCCACCACGCATTCGACCCGGTCCCAGTCGAGAGTGTCGGCGAGGATGCCGGACAGCTCCGGCGAGCTCGGCGCGATCGCCCCGACGCGGGCCGTGTTGCGGAAGAAGGCCTTGAGAAATTGGGCGTGCTGCGAGATCGGCGTGTCCGTCGTCTCGGCTTCGGCGGGGGGGCTCATGGTGACGGGAGGGGGAGTTCCGGGGATCCGTGGGTTCAAGTGTTCGTTTTCGCCAGCGAGACGTCGAGATTCATGCGCACGAGCTGCCCCATGGTCTCGCAGGCGGAGAAGGCGCTGGTCTCGTGATACTGGTTCAAGCCGTCGCGGAGGCCCAGGACGTGCCCCTCCGGAGCGATCTCGTCGCTGCACATCGCCGTCCAGAGAGCTTCCAGCCGACGGTGGGCGAGCTGGCAGCGCCGCTCGATCAGGGTCCGCTCCTCGTCCTGATACTGCCTCATGGTCTGGTAGTTGAGGCGAGTGGTGCAGAGCTCGACGGCGAGCTGGTTCTCGGGAAAGGTCTGGGGCAGATACATCTCCTTGGCCCCCTCGTAGCTCTGCTGGTCGAAGTCGATCGCCCGCACCCGGTATTGGGCGTCCTCGAAATCGGGCGTGATGTCGACGACGTAGTTGTAGGAGCGCATGTCGCCGAGCAGGCGGATGAAGCTGCGCTCGTTGAATTTGACGAACTCCTTCGCGACGCGCACGGGGTTCGTCTCGGGCCGGTCGAAATACTGGTGGATGAAGGAGTCGCCCGGCACGCCGGCGATGTGCTCCTCGATCAGGGTGTTGCCGTTCACGAGGTAGTTGATGCGGTTCGGCGAGAGGACGTGCTCCAGCTCCAGACCGTAGAGGCGCGAGGCGTCCGCGACCTTGACGTAGAAATGGTCGTAGTTGTCGTTGAACTGGTTCACGACGCGGATGCGGAAGGGGCGCGAGTTGCCGAAGTCGCAGAAATCGACCCGCTCGAGGCTGAGGTGCTCGCGCGAGCGGAATTCGTTCGTCTTCAGCAGCGAGTAGATCTGGATGAGCTGGCGCGCGAGCTCGGTGCGGATGGCGGGCTCGTAGAAAGCCGTCTTCCAGAGGGTGTCCTGCCCTTCGCGGTCGTAGAGGGGGTAGAGGTGCGAGAAGCGATGGAGCTCCTCGTAGATGGGGGGCACTCCGAGAAGGCGTCCGTAGTCGCGCAGATAGGTGCGCAGAGCGTCGTGGACGGGATAGAACTTCTTCTTTTTGAGTTCGAAATTCACCTGGAAGATCGCGCCTCGGGCGCGTGGGGAACTATCCGGGCATGTCCGGAGCGCGTCGATGGGAAAAGTGGGCGCCGCATGCTTTTCCGGTTTCGAGTGCGGAGAAGGGGAAGGATCGACGGAAGGCTTTGCTATTTGATATTGAGTCTCAGCGTGTTGGGACGACGGAAATTTCAAGAAATATCGTTTTCCCAGGCGACTCCGAGGCGGCAGAGGCGTTACCTGAATGAAAGGGCCGGATCGGTCCGGTCCACGTTCAACGCTCCCGACGACACCATGAAAACGCATACGATCCGCTTGTTGGCCACCGTTCTCTGCGGTGGGTTTCTCTTCGCGCCG
>CAYMMC010000202.1:0-6049 GCA_964391125.1 uncultured Akkermansia sp. | reverse complement strand
CCCGAGCGCGATGCGTTCTTCTACCGGCGGGCCTTGCGCGGGCGCGGGGCGGATGAATCGTTCTCCCAAATGATGGGAGTCGACGCCTTCGCAGACACGTCTGCCGCTCCTGGCTCCGCCGGCGCGATGCGCGAAAACCGCAGATTGCAACGGCGTGGCGATAGGCAGATGGACGCAGACGCTCCCTTCGACGCATCTGCTGCGGAAGCCGCCGCCCCCATGCCCGCCGCTCCCCCTATGCCCGCCGCTGCTCCTGAGGAGATGCGAGCCCTCGGCGCTTTTGTCTCCGACTCCGAACTCCTCGAGCGCGCCCGCGAGCAAGCCCTCTACCAAACCCTCGACAAGACCAAGGAGCTCGCCGAAAACAACTACCGCCATCTCCCCATCGCCGCGCAGAACGCCGAGCTCGTCACCGTGAACCGATTCTGGCGCGACTTCGCGAACTGGGACGGGCAAGGTGGCTTCTACTCGCGCGAGTTCCCCGCCGCGACGTCGAACTTCACCGAGATGATGTTCGTCCTCTCCGTCCTCGACCTGCCCTTCGCGGAGGAGGAGCACCGGATCGACATCGCCGACAACGTCTTCAAGCTGACCGCCGCCTCGCCGGCGATGGTCTTCCACGAGGAGATCGAGGAGGCCCCGTCCGCCGAGGGCGCGACGCCCATCCTCGTGAGCCAGAACTTCCTCCGCGCCGACGACCGCCAGCGCGAGGAGGACGGGGTGATGGTGGACAAGTTCGTCACCGGCGAATTTCTCACCGGCGTGATCTACGCCTCGCAGGTGGTGGTGACGAACCCGACCTCGTCCTTCCACCGCCTCGACCTGCTCGTGCAGATCCCCGAGGGGGCCGTGCCCGTGGCGGGGGCCGACTACACGAAGTCCCACCCCATCCATCTCGCCGCCTTCTCGACGGAGCGCATCGAGACGAAGTTCTACTTTCCCGCCCCCTCGGGCGACGGGACCTTCGCCCTGTATCCGGTGCAGGTGGCGAAGGGCGAACAGTCCATCGCCGCGGGCGAGGCCCGCTCCTTGAAAGTCGTCGATGCCCTCAGCGACCTCGACGAGGCCTCTTGGGACTACCTTTCCCAATACGGCACCGAGAAGCAGGTCCTCGACTATCTCGCCGTGAACAACCTCCACCGCCTCGACCTCTCCCGCATCGCCTGGCGGGCGCGGGAAAGCGTCGATTTCCTGCGCCAGGCCACCGCGCTGATCGGCTCGCGCCACGCCTACGACGCGACCCTGTGGAGCTACGGACTCCACCACCACGACACCGCCATCGCCCGCGAATACCTGAAGCACCGCGAGGACTTCCTCTCGCGCTGCGGCAAGTGGCTCGAATGCGAGCTCGTCAGCCTCGATCCGGTGGAGCGCCACTGGCACCAGCATCTCGACTACGCCCCGCTGGTGAACGCCCGCGCCCACCGGCTCGGACGCGAGCACCGCATCCTCAACGACCGCTTCCGCGTCCAATACGGCAGCTTCCTCGACCTGCTCGCCCACCAGCCGAAGCTCGGCGCCGAGGACAAGCTCGCCGTGGCCGCCTACCTCAGCCTGCAGGACCGCATCGAGGAGGCCCTGGCCTGGCTCGACTCCGTGCCCGAGGCCGACGTCGTCTCCAAGCTGCCATACGACTACCTGCGCGCCTACCACGCCCTCCACCGCGAGGACCCCGCCGCCGCCAAGGCCATCGCCGAGACCTACGCGGACTATCCCGTGGACAAATGGCGGCAGTCCTTCGCCGCCGTCGCCGCCCAGGTCGCCGAGATCGAGGGCGAGGACGCCGCGCCGGACGGGAAGACTCGCGAAGACCGGATCGAACGGCTGTCGAGCCGGGAGCCCTTCCTCGAACTCAGCGCCACGGGCCGCGAGCTGTCCCTGCGCCACCGCAACCTGAAATCGGTCACGGTGAACTACTACGAGATGGACCTGGAGTTCCTCTTCTCCAGCCGTCCCTTCGTCTCGGCGGACAGCGGAGGCTTCGCCTTCATCCGCCCGAACCTCGCCGAGACGAAGGAGCTGCCCGCCGACAGCGCAGACCTGGCCTTCGCCGTGCCCGAGGCCTTCGCCAGCAAGAACGTGCTCGTCGAGGTCGCGGGCGGAGGCCGGACCACGTCCGTCGCGGTCTACTCCAACCGCCTCGACCTGCGCCTCGCCGAAGGCTACGGACGCCTCGACCTGCGCCAGGAAGGAAGCGGCAAACCCGTCCCCCGCGCCTACGTGAAGGTCTACGCGAAGATGCAGGACGGCTCGACGCGCTTTTTCAAGGACGGCTACACCGACCTGCGGGGGCAGTTCGACTACGCCGGCCTCAGCACCGACGAGCTCGACCGCGTCGAGCGGCTCAGCCTGCTGGTGGCGAGCGAGGGCCTGGGCTCCTTCGTCCGCGAAGTGAAGCCGCCGCAGAGGTAGGGCGGCGGAGCGCGCCGTGGGAACGTGGGAAGGTAGCAAGGTGGGAGTCCGGCGCTTCGCGCGGCACCCTGTAGGCGAGGTCGTCGACCTCGCTCGAACGACCCCGGACCATCCGATCCGCTGTCGATTTCACCCTTCATCTTTCACGCCCAACCGCCCCGCCTGCCGGCAATTTCCGCGCGAAGCGCCTGATCTGACCTTTCACCTTTTACTTTTCACCGTTTACTTCCTACCTTCCGCCCCATGTCCGACATTCCCGTTCTCAAACGGCTGCTGCTGGTCCGCGATCCCCGGCTGCCCTTTCTCGATCTCGACCTCGCCGATCCCGACACGGGCGAGCCGCTCCCCGAGATCTGCCTGATCGGACCGAACGGATCCGGCAAGAGCGTCCTGCTCGCCCGGCTGCACGAGGCCATCACCGGCCGGCCCCGCTGGATGGAGACCGAGGAGGGCTGGTTCCTCGCCAAATACGCCATCGGCGACGAAGGCGACCTCTACCTCGCGAAACCCTTCGGCGGCGGCGACGGCCATGTCCTCCGTCCCGATATCGAAGCCACCGAGGCCTGGGAGACACTGGCGACGGACCCGCCGCCCTTCGAGGATCTTCGCGCCCTCTTCCCCGACGACTTCGTCCTGGGCTCGACTCCAGGATTCGCCTCGGTCGGCGCCCTCTGGTTCGACCGGGAGCGCTGCCTCGAGGACGGAAACGCGGCCGACGATCTGCCGTCCTTCCTGGGGCGCTGCCTGCACGAGCGGCAGGAGGCCCTCCACCGCTTCCTCCGCGCTCCGGAAAACCGCGAGAAGACGGTCGCGCAAGTCGAGCGCGAGTTCGAGGCCTCGTCGCCCCACGCCCTGCCTCTCCTGAAGCAGGCCTGGAACCGGCTCCTCGCTCCTTCGGGGCTCCGCATCGAGTTCGGCCGCGAGGACGGAAGCTTCTTCGACCGCTCGGGAGCGCCCGTTGCCGAAGAACGGCTGGGAGAGGCCCTGCGGCAGGCCTTGCGGCGGGTCGGCATCGCCGCCGCGCACGGCACGGCGAACCTGTTCCTCGACAACCCCGAGGAGGGGCTCCATCCCGAGCTGGCCTTCGATCTGATTCCGGTCTATCGCTCTCTCGCCGCCGGGGGGCCGACGCGCCTCTTCGTGGCGACGCAGAGCCCGCTGACGGTCTCCAGCTTCCCTCCCGTCTGCCGCCTCCGGCTCGTCCGCGGCGAGGACGGCGCCCTCCGCCTGCTCCGCGGCGCCGCCGCCCCCGGCGCCGGGATCGACGAGATCCTCCACCTCGACTTCGGCATTCCCCTGCCCCAGCCCCCCCCTCAACCCGAGACCCCGGCCCCGTCGGCGGCCGGAGCCGAAACGGAAGGGGAAGCCGAGAACGGGTCCGCCCCCCCGCCCTCCGATCCCGCCGGCCCGCAGCGGGCCATCCCGGAGACCGACGACGAAGACGAACTCGCCGAACTGATCGACGAAGTGACTTCCCCCCGGAGGCGGTGAAGGGCGATGCCCCGCCCCTCGACGCCGAGCCTCTGCATGAAGATCCTGGTCGCCTGCGACAAGTTCAAGGGCTCCCTCACCGCGCCGGAGGCCTGCGAGGCCCTGGCGGCGGGCCTGCGCGAGGGACTCGCGGACCAGGTGCCCGAAATCCGCCTGCTCCCCATCGCCGACGGCGGCGACGGCATCGCCGCGACCCTGCTCGCGGCGGCGGGAGGCGAATGGGTCGAGACCGAAGCCGCCGGTCCTCTCGGCGCTCCGGTGCGGGCGGGCTACGCCCTCCTCGCCGAGGACGGCGGCGGACGGACGGCGGTCATCGAAATGGCCCAGGCCTCCGGCCTCGCCCTGCTCGGCGAGGGGGCGAAGGATCCCCTCCGCGCCTCGACCTTCGGCACGGGCCAGCTCGTGCGCCACGCGGCGGAGACTGGCGCCTCGGAGATCCTTCTCGGCATCGGAGGCAGCGCGACGAACGACGGCGGCACGGGGCTGGCGGAGGCGCTCGGCTTCCGCTTCGAAGACGCGGAGGGAGTCGCCCTCGCCGGGATGCCCTGCGGCCTGGAGCGCGCCGTCCGCCTCGTCCCGCCCCGGACGACGGGGGTCCTTCCCCGCGTCACCGTGGCCTGCGACGTCGGCAATCCCCTCCTCGGCCCCGAGGGATGCACCCGAGTCTACGGCCCGCAGAAGGGGATCGCGGAGCGGGACTTCGCCTTCCACGAAGCGCGCCTCGCCCGGCTCGTCGAGCTGTTCGGCGACGCGGGCCGGAGGGCGGCGGATCTGCCCGGATCCGGCGCGGCGGGCGGCCTCGGCTTCGGCGCGAGGGTCTTCCTCGGCGCGCAGCTCGTCCCGGGCTTCGATCTCGTCGCGGAGCGGATCGGGCTCGACGAATCCGTCGCCTGGGCCGACCTCGTCCTCACCGGCGAAGGCCGCCTCGACGCGCAATCGCTCCAGGGCAAAGGCCCCCACGGCGTCGTCCGGCTCGCCCGCGATCGGGGCAAGCCCACCGCCGCCTTTTGCGGGCAGTTGGAAGATCGCTCGCTGGAGGACGCCTTCGGCCCCGTCGTCGAGATCGGCGACCGCGACGCCAGCCTCGCCGCCAACCTGGCCCAGGGACGCGAACGGCTCCGCGAGGCCGCCCGCCGCTTCGCCCCGACCCTGTCCCGCCTCCTCCCCCACCCTCTCTGACGCCATGCCCGACCCCGCCCACCTCCCCGGCCTGGAGCCGCCCACGCCGGCCTACCCGACCCGCTTCGACCTCCGTCTCGGCGACTGCGTCGCGGGGATGCGGACCCTGCCCGACGAATCGGTCGACCTCGTCGTGACCTCGCCGCCCTACAATCTCGGGATCGGCTACGGTCGCTACGACGACTCGCTCTCCTCGGACGACTACCTCGCCTGGTCGCTGGAGTGGGCCGGGGAGGTGCGGCGCCTCCTCAGGCCGGAGGGCTCCTTCTTCCTCAACGTCGGGGCCGCGCCCGCGAACCCCTGGATGCCGCACGAATTGGCCCTCGCCCTGCGCCCCCTCTTCGCGCTCCAGAACACGATCCACTGGATCAAGTCCATCACCGTCGAGCCCCGCAGCGGCGAGCCGGTCTCGGTCGGGCACTTCAAGCCCATCAATTCGAAGCGCTTCCTCAACGACTGCCACGAGTTCGTCTTCCACTTCACCAAGACGGGCAAGGTCCCCATCGACCGCCTCGCCGTGGGCGTGCCCTACGCCGACAAGAGCAACATCGCCCGCTGGGGCCACACTTCGGGCCGCGACCGGCGCTGCCGGGGGAACAACTGGTTCGTCCCCTACGAGACCATCGTCTCCCGCAGCAAGGAGCGGCCCCATCCCGCGACCTTCCCCGTCGGGCTCGCGAGGAAGTGCATCGCCCTGCACGGCGGCGATCCCGCCTCGCTCACGCTGCTGGAGCCCTTCCTCGGGATCGGCCACGCCGCCGTCGCCGCCGGGGAGGCGGGCCTGGGCCGCTGCATCGGCTTCGAGATCGACGAGACCTACCTCGCCGAAGCAAGGGCGAGGCTAGGATTGGCGGCGGGCTGACGGAGTGGATGCCGGGAATCAGGCACCTCCGGTAAACCCGGAGGGTTGAAGATTGGAGCCGCCCGAAGCGGCCTGCGACCTCGTTCCTCGGGAGACCTCGAACGC
>CAYMMC010000201.1:0-6152 GCA_964391125.1 uncultured Akkermansia sp. | reverse complement strand
GGGCGGCCGTGATGGCGGATGCGCCCAGGGGCGTCTCCGTCGCCACGTAGATGACGTCGGGCCGACGGCGCGACCAGCGCGATTGCAGCACCAGGCGCATGGGAAAGCCGAAGCGGACCTCGCGATAGCCCGGCAGGCCGAAGGAAGGCACCTCCAGCCCCTCTTCGTCGCAGGCGAGCACGGCGGGGCGGACGACATCGACGCTGTGCCCCCGCTCGCGCAACCCGTAGACGAGGCGTTCCAGCGTCGTGGCGACGCCGTTGGCTTGGGGGGTGTAGGTGTCCGTGACGAAGGTGATGTTCATGGCGCTCGCTTGGCGGACGGCCATCACAAGTGGCGAAATCGCACCCGTGATTTGTTCTCCGCGCCGAAGCATCGGGCATCGGCGGGAACTGGAAAGCAACACCTTCGTCACCTTGTAACATAAGGGAGCCTTGACAATCACCTTTGCATAAGGAGACGGGCCGCAGTCCGGGGATCGACCGATCGCCCGGACTGCGGCCATTTTCTCAGCTTGGATCCGGAGAGCTGCCGGCGGACGAACAAGGAAGGCCGTCCTTTCTCCAAATCCCGGCGAACGGCCCAGGCGCCCCCATGGCAAGGGCGTTGCGTCCGCCATGCCGCGAACCCGTCGCGGCTTCTGTCTGTGTGTTTGAAAAATTCTTCATTCCCCGCTCCAGATCTTCCCGATTCCACCGCAGAAAGCGACTGAGACAACGTGTTTTCGAGCAAGGGATGAGAACCGGTCGGATTGGGCAACGTTGATGACTGATGTTCGCTGAATATCAGGAAGAATCAATTTTTTAAATTTAAAAAAATTTAAACTTTTAGCTCTCGCGTTTGAAATTCGAGTTCGCCGACCGCCTCCGCACCGGCCCCGCTCCCCTCTCATGCGAGAATCTCGTGGATGACATGCCCCTCGACGTTCGTGAGCCGCCGGGCGATGCCGTTGTGGTCGTAGGTGAGTCGCTCGTGGTCGAGGCCCAGCAGATGAAGGATGGTGACGTTGAAGTCATAGAGCGGGCGGGCGTTTCTCACCGCCTTCTGCCCGAGCGGATCGGTTTCGCCATGGCTCGTTCCGGGCCTCACCCCCGCCCCCGCCATCCAGCAGGTGAAGCCGTCGGGGTTGTGGTCGCGCCCCTGCGACCCTTTCTGAAAGAAGGGCATGCGCCCGAACTCGGTACACCAGACGACGAGCGTGTCCTCCAGCAGGCCCCGCTGCTTCAGGTCGCGGATCAGCGCGGCGGCGGGCTGGTCGAGGATGGGGGCATGGACGTCGTACTGCTTCTTCAGCGCGTTGTGCCCGTCCCAGTTCAGCTCGCCCCCGCTGGCGTAGGCGCCGTTGAAGAGCTGGACGAAGCGCACCCCTCGCTCGAGGAGGCGGCGGGCGAGGATGCAGTTGCGCGCGAAGGCGGCTTTGTGGGGATTGGTGGCGTCGTCGGCGCCGTAGAGCTTCAGCAGATGGGCCGGTTCTCTACCGAGGTCGGCGATGCCGGGAACGCTGAGCTGCATCCGGGCGGCGAGCCTGCCATCGCCGGGATTGGCCTCGAGATGCCGGGCGTTGAGCCGCTGCAGGAGCCCGCGCGCGGCGCGGTCGGCGGATGCGGAGACGCCCGGAGCGGCGAGATGGCGGACGGGATGCTTCGAGCTCATCACCGTTCCCTGGAAGGCGGCAGGGAGGAAGCCGGGCCCCCAGTTGTTCGCTCCGTTCTGCGGCACGCCGCGCGGATCCGGGATGGCGACGTAGGCGGGCAAGTCGCGGCTCTCGCTGCCGAGGGCGTAGCCGGTCCAAGCGCCGAGGCTGGGAAAGCCGTCGAGAACCGATCCGGTCGAGAGGAAGTTCTCGGCCGGGCCGTGCGTGTTCGACTTGCTCGTAAGGGAGTGGACGAAGGCGATCTCGTCGGTCAGCGCGGCGAGATGGGGAATCAGGTCGCTGACCCACTTCCCCGTCTCGCCGCGCTGGCGGAAGGCATACTGCGGACGCGCCAGATTGCCTGCCGGCCCTTGGAAGGTCACCGCCGGGCCTCCGGGCAGCGGCTTGTCGTCCCAGCGAATCAGCTCGGGCTTGTAGTCCCAGGTCTCGAGCTGGCTCACCGCGCCCGCGCAGAAGATCACGACGACCCGTTTGGCTTTGGCCGGGAAGTGGGGACGGCGCGGCGCATAGGGATCGGCGGGGTCGATCGCGGCGGCGGATGGCGGCGTCGCGAGCAGGCGGTCGGCGGCCAGCAGGCTCGTCAGGGCAACCGAGCCGAAGGCCGTGGCGCTGTCGGAGAGGAAGCGCCGCCGGTCGAGAAGGAGTCGACCGGCGGACGATAGGCGCTCGGCGGGAGGAGTCATGGTTGGAAGCGGCATTCCCGAATTTCCACGGGAGAGAGGAATGGATCGGAGGCTCTTCCCATGCGGCCTGGCTTTTTCATTTTGGAAGTCGCAGCGGGAGTCCGGCGGCGAGCTCGTCGGGGAGATCGGGCGAGGCGTGGTCGAGCTCCGACTCCAGCTCCCGCAGCCAGTCGCGGGTGCGATGGAAATGCGCGGTGGTGCGGTCGATCTCGGTGCCGAGGGCGTCGGGATCGCGCCGGGTCGCGAGATCGGCGCGGATGAGCCGCACCGCGTCGAAGAGCCGCTCGATCTCCGACGCGGTCAGGTCGAGGTCGCTCTCGGCCTTGCGGACATGCTCGAAATGGCGCTCCAAGCCGACAAGACGGCTGCGCTTCGACTGGAGCAGCCTCTCGGCGCCGCCCGCCCCGGCAGCATCGCCCCGGTCCTCTGCGGCGCGGGCCTGCGTCTCCAGATTCGCCACTTCCGCTTCCACCTCGTCGATCTCCCGGGCGATTTCGGAGGAGTTCTCCTTCGCGCAGAAGGCGGAGAGCGTCTCCTTGGTCGAAAGGAGGCGCAAGTAGGTCCAGGCGAGCTGGCCGAGACGGCCCGCGTGGGGGCTGTTCCGCCCGCCCGATCCGGCGCGGACCTCCTCGACCACTTTGGCGAGGGCGTCGTAGGTCCTGCGCCCGGCTGGCGAAAGCTGCATGTAGGCTTTGGTCCGCTCCTCCTCGAAGCGCGCCGAGGAAGCTCCGGCGAAGGAGCCGGCGGAACGTTCCGTGCGCCGTTGCGCCCAGACACGGAACCAACGGGAGTCGGGAAGGAAGACCCAGGCCAGCGCGTAGGCGGCGGCGCCGACAATCATGCCCGGCACGCTGGCCGTCGCCACGCCGAGACCGAGCGCGAGCAGCGCGGTCCACGCGTGATGCGGGCTTTTCAAAAAGATTCCGAGCCGTTGCAGTCCGCTCATGCGCTCAAAGGCTGGGTCGCTGCGCCTCGGCTTGCCGTCATTCCACGGTGAACCACTGCACTTCGACACGCCGGTTCAGATCCGAATCGGTCCCGGCGGGCTCCTCCCAGCCGCGCCCCACCGTCTCGATGCGGACGGGGTCCAGACCGGGATGGAGCGAGAGGAGACGGGCTTTCACCTCCTGCGCCCGCTGGGTGGACAGCTCGATGGCCTTCAGGGCGAGGTTCCGCACGAGGGCCTCCCCGCCCTGCTGGCGGAATTCCTCACGCCGGGCGTCGTCGACGTGTCCGCGCAGAAGAACGACGGAGCCCGGACTGACCCCGAGAAGCCGGTTCACATCGCCGAGCAAGCTCTCGTTCTCCGGATTGGCCATGTCGAGGCGATGATCGTTTGGTAGGAAAAAGAACCGGATGTCCCTCGTCAGCAAGGGGTCGGCCTCCAGAGGCTCCTGCTGGCTCGTCTTGACCGGCTCGATGGAGGCGACTTGGCCGGACAGCGCCCCGTCGGTCTCGATCGCCGCCAGCGCGGAGAGGTCGGCGAAGTGGCTGGAGTCCACGGGACGGGGCAGCAACTCGGGACCGTAGGCGAGATTGGCGGACTGGTAGACCGAGGCGAAGGAGCCAGCCTCGGCGATCGAGCCCCGGAAGAAGGAGACGTTTTCGGGAAAGTTGCTGAGATGGACGCGGGAGAGCTCGGCCCGGGCGTCGGCGTCGCTCCATTCGTAGGCGGCGAAGGCCTTCGCGAGGGCTCCGGCGTGGGCCTCGGGGTTCGCCCGGATTTCCTGGTTCTTCAGCAGGGCGCCCTCGACGAGGGTCCGCACGATGTCCGCCCGCTCCTGCGCGAAGGCCTTGTTGAAGAGGAGGATGTCGGCCACGACGAGAAGGTTGCGGTTGTCGACGAGCTGGTGGGCCCGCCCGCCCGATCCGTCGACGATCTCGGTGGTCTTCGGCGCCCAAGTGACGCAGCCGGCGATCCTGCCGCCGCCGAGATCGGCGACGAAGGCGTCCCCGGCTTGGAAGGCATCTTCGAGAAGGACGAGATTGATCGCCCCGGTCTCGGGAGCGGCGTCGATGCCGTCGAGACGCGCGACGGGCAGCCCGGCCTCCTGGGCGAGGTAGCGGATGAAGAATTCGGATTCGGTGAAGGGCGCCACCGCGACGATGCGTCCCTTGAGATCGTTGATGCGGCGGATCTCCTTGCGCACGATGAGCCCGGTCGCGCCCCGCGACCAGGCGATCTGCATGGGCACCGCCGCCTGCCACTGGCGGCCGTAGTTCGCGAGAACGTCGACGGTGGTCGCGGTGGCGGCGATGCGGCCCTGCTGAAGGTCGTCCCAGCTATCCTCCTCGCTCAGGGTGATCTTGAGCTTGAAGCCTCCGTTCCGGGTGAACCAGGAACCCTCGTTCGGCTCGAGTCCGTTGTTCGCGAGGATGAGGCCGGCGTATCCGGCGTATTCGGAAAGGTTCAGCACCACGGTGTCGTCGACCAGGCGGAAGGGCTGCGCCGCGCCCAGCTTCGGCGCGGGCCCGGGAACGAGGAAATCGAAGGAGGCGGGTCCGTCGGAGGCGTCCTCCTCCGGGGCCGTCCGCTCTCCGGAGGCGGCCTGTCCATCGCTCGTCCGGGACCTCGCTTCGTCGGTCGCCGGCTTCATCCAGCGGTAGATGCCGAAGGCGGCCAGAGCGAGGATGACGAGGGTGAAGGTGATCTTTCCGAGCTTGGTCATGCCCGACATGATAGCGGCAACTCGTTCCATGGCGATTCCAAAGCGCATGGAATTTTCGCGTTCCGGCGTTCCGACGGAGGACCCCGCCGCCCTCGCGAAGGCGCCGCCCACCGGTTGGATCGTTCCATTCTCGACTCCCTCACGACTCTCCGTAGCCGAAGCGCTCGATCGCGGCGGCTTCGAGCCGGAGGGCGCGGGCCCGCACGTCGGGGTCCCAGACCGGCCTCGCCGAT
Organism: uncultured Akkermansia sp.; assembly: GCA_964391125.1. Taxonomy (GTDB): domain Bacteria; phylum Verrucomicrobiota; class Verrucomicrobiia; order Verrucomicrobiales; family DEV007; genus Arctic95D-9. Next base: position 913 of record CAYMMC010000201.1, on the reverse strand, counting down.
GCCTCGCTGCGGTTGACTCGCTCCTTTCCCCGGATCGCGTCGGGGTCGAAGCCGCAGCCGATCCGGTCGAGGGCGGAGACGAGATCCTCACGCAAGTTCTCCTGCCGACCGACGAAATCGACGGGACGGAAGGTGTAGTGCTCGAAGAGGGCGCTGACGTAGCCGGGATGGCGGTCCATCACCGCAGTGACGAACTCGTTGAAGTCGCGGCCTTCGCCCAGCCCGTTGAGGACGGCGTTGGGATGCCATCGATGGAAGCAGTGCTCCTCCCCGTCGCGCTCCCAGTTCAAGGAGGGCTGGCTTTTGTAGAGGTAGAAGGATTCGTACCAGGCGAGCGGGTGCCGCACGAAGCAGAAGGTGAAGGGGCGCGGATGGAGGCGGAGGAATGGCCGCTTGCGGAGATACTCCAGCCGCCTGCCCAGCCCCTGCCAGCCGGGGGCGAGGAGGTGCTCCAGACTGGCGTGCCGATGGCCGATGGAGCAGCGCACCAGACCGCTCTCGCGCAGCACCTTCGTCACCCAGGTGCCGCCGGTCTTGGGAATGTGGAGGAAGAGGGCTCCGTTCTTCAGGATCACCGCCATGGCGGGAAGTGGTGGCTCCCGACGGCGGATTTGTCAACGGCTGTCGACGATGCCGGGCGACCCGTCAGGAGGGCAGGGCGACGGGCCTCACGTCGCGCGAGCTGAAATCGGCGAGATGCCGGAGCGTCCGGGAGGCGGGGGCATCGCCGTCCTCGTCGTTGGCGGGCGGCGTTACCGGGAGGACGAAGACGAGCGCGTTGCGCCCGTCCTGGGTGCGTTCGGCGCGGCTCGAGCCCCCGTGATGGAAGATCGTGAGGTAGCAGGCCATGAGGTTCGTGCCCAATTTTTCCGGTTGATTGGGGCGGACGTAGAAGGGGTCGAAGAGGCGGGCG
>CAYMMC010000200.1:0-6199 GCA_964391125.1 uncultured Akkermansia sp. | reverse complement strand
ATGGCCTCCGCCGCGCCGGTGACTTTCGGCTCGACCGGCGGAGCCGGCCGGGGCTTGCGCTCCAAGGCCCCGATGGGCCCGGCTTCGCAGGCCCGCTTGCGCAACCGCTCCAGCGGGCGAATCGACAGACCGCTGAGCTGGACCGTCTTCGAGTCCGGCAAGGCCGGGCCCGCTGGACCGATATCCATGGCGAGCATGGCCTTTGCCCGCTGCACCTTGATTGCGGAGGCTTTGCCGCTGCGGGCGAGTTTGGCGGGGCTTTCCCGTTCGTCGGCTTCCAGTTTGATGTGATGCTTTTTCAGTGGCGTCAAGGAACAAAGCCACAATCGGCAAAATTACATATGATAAAAACTACCAGCAGCTTAGCCTTGGCCGAACACTGGTTTAGCCCTTGGAAATCAGGAGGGCTAAACTCTGGAAGAAATCAATCGACTTGGTGGAAGCGATTTACCGGGTCTCAAAAAGCTTTCCGCCGGACGAGCGATTCGGGCTGACCAGCCAAGTGCGGCGGGCGGCGGTGTCGGTGCCGTCGAACATCGCGGAGGGAGCGGCGCGGACAGGAACGGGGGAATTCCTCCAAAGTCTCAGCGTGGCCAGCGGGTCGCTGGCGGAAGTGGAGACGCAACTGATGATCGCGAGCAGGCTGGAGATGCTGCCAGCAGAGGAATTGGCGGATCTGCTGCGGCGCTCGGAGGAAATCAGCAAAATGCTGGGCGGACTCAAGCGCTCGCTGGAATCGAGATGCTGAAACCGTTCGATTTCCCCCTCTCACTCACCACCAGCCACCACGCACAAGTCACTGTCCACGGCGTCGATGTCTTCCAACCCCAGACCGGCGAAGTCATCAGCGACAGCGCCGACGGCAGCCGGTCGATCGCCCCTCCCATCTCCGCTTGCACCCCCAGCCCTCCTTTGCTCCTTTACTTCCCCTCCGAAACCTTGAGCCTGAAACCTGAAACCTTAAGCTACCCCCCCGACCTCCCCGTCTCGAAACGGCGGGACGACATCCGCTCCGCGATGGAGCGGCATCCGGTCGTGATCGTGTGCGGGGACACGGGTTCGGGCAAGACGACCCAGCTCCCCAAGATCGCGCTGGAACTGGGGCGCGGCCAGAAAGGACGCCGCATCGGCTGCACCCAGCCCCGCCGTCTCGCCGCGACCTCGGTGGCGGCGCGGGTCGCCGAGGAGCTGCAAGTGCCCCTCGGCCGCGAGGTCGGCTACCAGATCCGCTTCGAGGACCGCACCGACCGGCAGGCGACGCGGGTGAAGTTCATGACCGACGGCATCCTCCTCGCCGAGACGCGGAACGATCCCGACCTGCGGCAATACGACACCGTCATCGTCGACGAGGCGCACGAGCGATCCCTGAACATCGACTTCATCCTCGGCTATCTGCACCGTACCCTGGAAAAACGGCGGGACCTCAAGGTGGTGATCTCCTCGGCCACGCTCGACGCGGGGGCCTTCTCGCAATTCTTCGGCGGCGCGCCCGTGGTCGAGGTCGAGGGCCGCACCTATCCCGTGACCGACCTGCACCAGCCGCCCCTCGGCGACGACGAATCCCTCGCCGAGCAGGTCTGCCGCGCCTTCGAGTCGCTCGGAGAGATCGAGCGCCTCGGCGACACCCTCGTCTTCCTGCCCGGCGAACGCGAGATCCGCGAGGCGGCGGATCTGCTGGAGGGCCGCAACTACCGCGACACCCTGGTGCTGCCCCTCTACGCCCGGCTCGCCGCCGCGGAGCAGGCCGCGGTCTTCCATCCGATGCGGGGCAAGCGCCGCGTCATCCTCGCGACGAACGTGGCCGAGACCTCGCTGACGATTCCCGGGATCCGCTTCGTGATCGACTCGGGCCTCGCCCGGATCAGCCGCCACGACCCGGGATCGGGGATCCAGCGGCTCCGCGTCGAGCCGGTCTCGAAGGCCAGCGCCCGGCAGCGGCGCGGACGCTGCGGCCGCGTCAGCGAAGGGGTCTGCGTGAAGCTCTACGACGAGGAGGACTACGCGGAGCGGCCCGACTTCACCGATCCCGAGATCCGCCGCTCGAACCTCGCCGGCGTCGTCCTGCAGATGGAGCACCTCGGTCTCGGCGATCCGCTCGAATTTCCCTTCGTCGATCCTCCCCAACCGAAGCGCGTCGCCCAGGCCTACCGCGTTCTGGAGGAGATCGGAGCCCTGACCAGACAGGGTCGGGCGGTGCATCTGACCGGCTTGGGCCACAGCCTCGCCCGCCTGCCCCTCGATCCCCGCGTCGGGCGGCTCCTCGTCGCCGCCGAGGCCGAGGGCTGCCTCGCCGAGGGGCTCGTCCTCGCCAGCGCCCTCGCCGTGCAGGATCCGCGCGAGCGCCCCCGCGACCGGCAGCAGGCCGCCGACGAAGCCCACGCCAAATTCCGCGACAAGCGCTCCGACTTCACCATGTGGCTGCGCCTCTGGCACGCCCTCGACGCGGCCCGCCGCACCTCCGGCAACCGGCTCCGCAAGTTCTGCCGCGACCACTTCCTCAACCACCGCCGCACCCAGGAATGGATCAACCTCCACCGCGAGCTGCGCCAGACCCTGCGGGAGATGAAATGGCGTCTCCCCGACCCTAGCAAAGCTCTCGACGATCCCGCCGACACCTACTCCGAGCCGCTCCACCGCGCCGTCCTCGCCGCGATCCCGAGCCGAATAGGCACCTGGCGGGGCAAGGGGCTCGGCTACCGCGGGGCGAACGACTCGACCTTCCACCTCTTCCCCGGATCGGGGCTGTTCGGCGGCTCTCCCGCCTGGGTCATGGCCTTCGAGCTGGTCGAGACGACGCGCCTCTACGCCCGCAACGCCGCCGTCTTCGACCCCGGCAGCTTCGAGAAGGTCGCGCCGCACCTCTGCCGCTACCGCTACTCGAACCCGCATTGGAACCGCGACCAGGGCGCCGTCTACGGCGAGGAGCGCGTCCTCGCCTTCGGCCTGCCCGTGGTGGAGAAGCGCCGCATCCACTACGGGCGCGTCGATGCGAAGCTGGCCCGCGAGATCTTCCTCCTCGAGGCCCTCGTCAACGGCGACACCCGCGCCCCCATCGCCGCCCTCGCCCGCAACCGCGAGACCATGGCCGCGGCGGAGCGGCTCGAGCACAAGAGGCGCCGTCTCGGCGGGCTGCTCCACCCGCCCGGCATCGTCGCCTTCTACGAAGACCGCGTCCCCGCGACGATCTGCACGCAGAAGGATTTCGAACGATGGATCGCGTCCCAGCCGCCCGGCTTCCTCGACTTCTCCCTGGAGGACTGCCTCGTCCCCCAGCGCGAGCCGCTGCATCCCGAGGACTACCCCGACGCGATCCCCTCGCCCGACGGCGGGACCGAGTTCGCCCTGCGCTACCTGCACCATCCCTCCGACCCCGCCGACGGGATCACCGCCATCGTGCCCCTCGTCGAGCTGCCCCACCTGCCGCCCTGGTTCGGCGAATGGCTCGTGCCCGGCTGGCTCGGGGAGAAGGTCGCCGCGCTGCTCCGCTGCCTGCGCAAGGAGGTCCGCACCCTGCTGCCCGCGAGCCGCGAGGTGGTCGAGGATTTCCTCGCCGCATGGGCGGACTACGAACCGGCCTGCGGCTTGCTCGAAGCCCTCGTCGACCATCTCCACGAAGCCCACGGACTGGAAGTCTCGCCCGGCTCCTTCGAGCTGGAGCGGATGCCGCCCCACCTTCACCTGCATTTCGAGATCGCCGACGACCGAGGCCGCCTCGTCGGGAGCGGCCTGGATCTGGAGGAGCTCCAGCGCAATCTCGCCGGACGGGTGCGCGAGCGCTTCGACCAGGTCGCCAAGGGGCGCTTCGAGAGGGGCTCCGTCGCGTCGTGGGACTTCGGCGCGCTCCCCCGGCGGCTCGAGCTCGACCGGCACACCGTCGGCCATCCCGGACTCCACGACACCGGCGGCGACCGCCCCGCGATGCGGCTCTGGCCCTCCGAGGACTGCGCCCTGCGCCAGCACCGGCTCGGAACCGCGAGACTGTATCGCGTGGTCCGCAAGGAACGCGTCGAACGGCTCCTCGCCGTCCTCTTCGCGGGAAAGGCTCCGTCCTCGCCGCCGTCCGCGAAGCCGGCGAAGCGCGCCCCGAAGCAGGACGCCGCCTTCAACTCCCTCGCCGCCGCCTTCGGCGACGTCGGCAGAGCGTCGCCCCCCGAAACCCGTCCCCCTGCGCCTGCCGCGAAATCCGTTCCGCAAGGACGCCTCCTCACGGCGGCGGAGGCCTTCCTCCTCTCCCGCATCGGCCCCAGCGCCGCGCAGCACCGGGAGGACCTGTTGCGCCGGATCTTGACCGACCTGCTCGGCGCGCCCTCCGCCCCGGACGAATGGGAGTCCGCCCTCGCCCGCTGCGACGCCGGGCTCTTCGAGCAGGCCTCCGCCGTCTGCGAAGGCGTCGCGAAAATCCTCCGCGTCGCCGAGACCGTCTCGGGCCTGCTCGGCGACCCGCCGCGCGGCTACGAGGAATCCATCGACGACGCCCGTCGGCAATTCGACCGCCTCCTCGCGCCCGGCTGGCTGCTCTCGGACGATTTCGCGAGGGCGCTGCTGCATTTCCAGGGCCTCGAAATGCGGCTCACCCGGATGCTCGGCGCCCCGCCGGCCAAGGACCTGCGAAAGCTCGAACGCTACGAAGCCGAGGCCGCCGCGATCTGGCGCGACGCGCCCCCCTGCGAATGCGGGCTATGCCCCCTCGCGATGCAGCACGCCGCCGCCCTCGCCGCCGACCGCGACCTCCGCCTGAAGCATTTCGCCCCGGAGCTGAGGGCGAGGCTGAAGTGAGGCGAGGCGCCTTCCGCCCTGGAAGCGGAGGGCCCACGGGGGCCCTACGCCGAAACCGAAGCCGCCGATGCGATTCGATGCGGCATCGTGGACGAAAAGCTGCCTCGCCGGCTCACTGGATCTCCAGCAGCTCGACCTCGAAGACGAGGGCACTGTAGGGCTTGATGTCGGCCCCGGCGCCGCGCTCGCCGTAGGCGAGGTCGTAGGGGATGTGGAAGCGGAACTTCGATCCCTTGGGCATCAACTGAACGCCTTCCGTCCAGCCGGGAATGACGCGGTTCAACGGGAAGCTGGTCGGCTCGCCCCGCTCCACGCTGCTGTCGAAGACCTTGCCGTCGATGAGGGTGCCGTGGTAGTGTACGGTGACTTCGTCGGTGGCCTTGGGCTTGGGACCGTCGCCCTCCTTGAGGACCTCGTACTGCAGACCGCTCGCGGTCGTCTTGACGCCTTCCTTCTTGGCGTTCGCGGCGAGGTAGGCCTGCCCCGCTTCGAGATTCTCCTTGTCCTCGCCGGTGGCGTTCTTCGCGTCGAGAATCTTCTGGTTCTCCGAGAAGGCGGCGGCGACCTCGTCCTCGCCGAGGAGCGGCTCGGCCTTGTCCACGACGGACTGGAAGGCCTGGTTGAACTGCGCAAGGTCGACCTCGATGCCACGCTCGGTGAGCTGGCGGGCGATCATCAGGCCGTAGGCGTAGCTGATGCGCTCCTGGAGGCTTTCGGGCTTCTTCGCCTCTTGGGCGCAGGTCGTGGAGGCGGTCATGGAAAGAGCGGAAAGGACGCCGCAAAGGGCCGCAGTCCGAAGGAAGATGGAGGTTTGCATGGGGTGCGGTGGATGAGACCGGGTTGGTCCGGTCGCGGAACCTAAGCCGGAACGGGATGGGGTCAAGAAGCGCATCGCCTGCCTAAGAAATGCGCCGGCGATCCGTATCAACACCAATTGCGACCGCGACTTGCCCTGGATCCGGCAAAAAAAAAGCGCATGGCGAAACCTTTCAGGAGGCCATATCGTCAATCATCGAAGAATTTTTAAAATTCTTTCATTTTATTTGAAAAACTTTCCCCCGCGCTTACTTTTTCCCTTCCGGGACCCCATGAAATCGCTGCTTCCCCTCCGCCTTTCCCTCCTGCTGGCGGCCCTCCTCTTCGGTGCGGCCCATGCGCAGGCCTTCTCCACCGTGGTGATCGACCCCGGACACGGAGGGCACGACCTGGGTGCGGCGGATTCCTACGTCTACGAGAAGCACATCAACCTCGACGTCGCCCGTCGGCTCGAGCGCAGCTTGAAGGAGGCCGGATTCAAGACCATCATGACCCGGACCAAGGACGAGGTCATCTCCCTCTCGGAGCGTTCCGCCATCGCCAACCGGGCCCGCAACGCCATCTTCGTCAGCATCCACTTCAACTCCAGCTACCGGACCTCCGCGCT
>CAYMMC010000199.1:0-6209 GCA_964391125.1 uncultured Akkermansia sp. | reverse complement strand
CGACGCCGCCATTTCGATCGTGGTCGGCCCGACGACGGGCACGTCGAAACGGAAGTCCTGCCTCGGCTTCGACACCTTCACCATCATCGCGCCGCCCCGACCGAGCGCCCCGCCCCGCAGGATCGCCTCGTTGGTCCCCTCGAAGGCCTCCACCGCGAGCACGGTGCCCTTCTTCACCACGACGGTCTGGCCGATGTCGAGGCGGCTCACCTCCTTCGCGATGCGGAAGCCGTAGGCCGCGTCCTCCTCCTGCCGGGCGCTCAGGCCGGGACCGCAGACGTGACCGGGGCCGGGGAGGAGATCCTCCAGGAAGGTCGTCGCCGGGAGCAGGACGATCCCGTCGGTCTCCAACTCCCCGGCGATGGCGGCGAAGAGGCTTTCCGCGTTGCGCTCCTTCACCCGGCTCAACATCTTCAGCAAGCGCAGGTCGGGACGCAGGTCGAAGAGGTTCTTCGGCGCGATCTGCCCGACCATGACGGCTTGGGTCACGCCCCGGGATTTGAAATACCTGGCCATCCTCCCGAGCTGGCCGACGCGCATCCACTCGATCCGGTCGACGAGCTCGTCGAGGACGGGATCGGTCTCGTCGACGAAGGCTGCGGCGACGAGCCGCGAGACGCCCGCCGCCCGCGCCGCCCGCGCGAAGGTGGCGGGGTAGAGCCCGTTTCCGGCGATCATTCCCACGATGTCGGGAACGGCGGTTTCGTTCATGGAAGGAGCGTCCGTTTTCATCCCTGCGCCTGCGCCCGGTCGACCACGGCGACGACGATGGCGACCAGCAGCAGCAGCGTCCCCGCGACCCGCCAGAGAAAGCCCCGGCCCGTGTCGCGGTGCTCATTGTTGCCGAGAAAGCCGCCGAAGGCAACCACCAGCACGATCACCCAGAGCCCGCGCGAGGCGTAGACGATGTTGATCCCCGTGGCGTCGTCGAACAGAGCCAGGGCGATCCCCAGCACCATCGCCTGCAGACCGACGAGGACGGCGCCGGACCAGGCCCACCCCGCCCCCGGTCCGCGCGGAAGCAGGGCGGGACGACCTTGGAGGAGCCAGGCCACCAAGCTCCAGGCGGCGACCGTCCCGGAGCCGATGGCGAGGAAGGGCATCGCCCCGAACCCTTCGGCCCAGCCGCTGACGATCACGTCGTTGACCCCGAACACGGCGGCGCTGGCGAGCGCGACGGCGACCGTGAAGAGAAAATGGTTCCCCCTTTTCAGATCGGCGAGCCCCATCGTGAAGATCCCGAGCATGGTGAGAAAGGCGGCGCCCCAGAGCGGGAGGCTCGGCATGCCTCCCGTCAGGACGACCACGCCGAGGGCGACGAAGACCACCTTCGTCCCCATCAGGGGGGTCACGAGGGAGATGTCGCCCCGGCGAATGGCGACGAAGGTCAGCCACTGGCCCGCGAAGAAGACCGTGCCCATCAGCAGCGGCGCCCAGAGCAGGGACCAGTCCACCCGGCCGTCGCCGAACAGGAGGAGCGGCAGGAACACGAGCCCCAGGACGAGATTGGAGAGGTGGAAGGACTGACGCATTCCCACGCCCTCCTTCAGCGCCCGCTTGACCACGATGGAGCCAAGGGCGTAGACGGCGGCGGCGGCCAGGGGCAGGAGGAGGTAGAGCGGCACGGCGCACTCTCGCGGGGGCGGACGTTTCGTCAATGGATTTGCGGAGCGCCCCGGTTTTCAGGGGCAGTCCGACGGAACCGGCCCTCCACGGTCCGGAGCGCGCGGCAGGCCTCGCTTGCCGGGAGGATTCCCCTAAAGCCTTCTTGGCGAGCGGTCGGCGTGGGGGCAGGGGCGGTTGGCCCCGTCCGGTCAAATCATCGGGGCGATGACCAGGGCCACCACGCTCATCAGCTTCAGCAGCGTATTCAACGAGGGGCCGGAAGTATCCTTGAAGGGATCGCCGACCGTGTCTCCCACCACGGCCGCCTTGTGGGCTTCGGAGCCCTTGACGAGGCGCTGTCCGTTGGCTTCGAAACCTTCTTCGATCATCTTCTTGGCGTTGTCCCACGCCCCACCCGCGTTCGATTGGAAGAGGGCAAAGAGCACCCCGGTGATGGTGACGCCGACGAGAAGCCCACCGAGCATTTCCGCGCCGCCAAAGAACCCAACCAGAACGGGGGCGGAGACGGCGATGAGCCCTGGCTTGACCATTTCGCGCAGGGCGGCTCGGGTCGAGATTTCCACGCATTTGCCGAACTCCGCCTGACCATGGGCGTCTTCATAAACCCGGCGATCCCCCTCGGACCACTCCTCGAGCGCCTTGCCCTCGTTGCGGTTCATCGCGTCCAGACCGGCCCGCAGGCCCGGGATCTCGCGGAACTGACGCCGCACTTCCTCGATCATGGACATCGCGGCCCGTCCCACCGATTCCATCGCGAGGGCGGAGAAGAGGAAGGGCACCATGCCCCCGACAAAGAGGGCGGCGACCACATGCGGGTCGGTGACTTCAATGTGCAGGGTTTCCCCCGGATGGGTCTTTTCCCAGGTCGCCTTGAAGGCCGCAAAGAGAGCCAAGGCCGTGAGAGCGGCGGAGCCGATGGCAAAGCCCTTGCCGATGGCCGCGGTGGTGTTGCCCACGGCGTCGAGCTTGTCGGTGCGCTGACGCACCTCGGGAGGAAGATCGCTCATTTGGGCGATGCCTCCGGCGTTGTCGGAAATGGGGCCATAGGCATCGACGGCGAGCTGGATGCCGGTGTTCGCCAACATGCCCACGGCGGCAATGGCCACCCCATAGAGTCCGGCCACCTCGTAGGAGCCGATGATGGCCGCCGCAATGATGATGATGGGCAGGCCCGTGGAAAGCATCCCCACGCTGAGGCCGGAGATGATGTTGGTTGCCGATCCCGTCACCGACTTCAGGACGATCCCGATGACGGGCTTCTTCCCGGTGCCCGTGTAGTATTCCGTGACATAACCGAGGGCGACGCCGGTGATGAGACCTATGGTCACCGCGGCAAAGACCCCTCCAGAAGTGAACTCGCGGCCGTTGACCACCCACTGGGCGGGCAGGACTGCCTGGACGAGGAACCATGCGCCCCCGATGAGGACAATGCCGGCGACAATCTCGCCCAGGTTCAGGGCTGTCTGCGGATCACCCCCCTCCTTGACCTTGACCAGGGAAATGCCCACGATGGAGGCGAAGATGCCCAGACCGGCGAGCAACATGGGCAGGAGAACGGCCGCCAGCGGCAGGCCGGCGAACTCTTGCAGACCCACAAAGGCCGATCCGATGATCATGGTGCCGATGATGGAGCTGACATAGGATTCAAAGAGGTCGGCCCCCATGCCGGCGACGTCCCCGACATTGTCCCCCACGTTGTCTGCGATGGTCGCCGGATTGAGCGGGTGATCCTCGGGAATGCCCGCCTCGACCTTGCCGACGAGGTCGGCCCCGACATCAGCGGCCTTGGTGTAAATCCCTCCGCCGAGACGAGCGAAGAGCGAAATGGTGGAAACGCCGAAGATGAAGCCGGTGATGATGGTCATGACCCGCCCGATGGATTCGGCGTCGCTGCCAATGGCCTGGGTGAAAATGGCGAAAAGCAGGCCGAGGCCCAGCAGCCCCAGAGCGACGACCCCCATGCCCATGACCGAACCGCCGGCAAAGGCGATCTTGAGGCCGTCGCCGAGGCTGGTGCGGGCGGCCTGGGTGGTGCGGTGGTTGGCCTTGGTGGCGACGCGCATTCCGATGAATCCGGCCAGGGCCGAGCAGACCGCCCCGACGACGAAGGAGAGGCCCACGAAGGGCGAGCTGTTCACCGGATCGCGGAAGCCGCCGAAGACGAGGAGGCTGGCGACGCAGGCGACGAAGACGCCCAGCACCTTGTATTCGGCGATGAGGAAGGCCATGGCCCCCTCCGCGATCGAGGCGCCGATGCGGCGCATCTTCTCCGTGCCGGGGTCCTGTTTCGCCACCCAGGCGGAACGCCAGAACGTGTAGGCGAAGGCGATCAGTCCAAAGACGGGAATGGAGAGGATGAGCAGGTTCATCTGAGTGGGGAAAAGAAAGGCCGAGGGTGGAAATCGGGGAAGCGGGTAGGATGTCCGAAGCTTGCCGCAATGCAAGGACGGGATCGGGGAAAATTGTATACATGGCGCGAAGAGGGGGCGGCGGGCCGTTCTCCCAGCCTTCGCCGCCCGCTCCCCGGTTTGGGGCCCTTGCTCGTCTCGGCGGCCCCGGATCCTGCGGGTGGGGCGCCGCGGTTTCCGATCTCAGAAGAAGCGCCTCGCCTCCGTCTCCGGGCGCGGCTGGCAGATCCGGGCGATGCACTGGTCGAAGCTCTCCACGTTGCTGAGGATGCCGATCTCGACGCGGAGGAAGTAGATCGGCACGTCGAGCCGGGCGAGGCGGGGGAAGCGCACCGCGTCCTTCTCCGTGGTCACGATCATGTCCACGTCGGATTCGACGCAGCAGTTGATGAAGGTCAGGATCTCCTGCTCGGTGAAGCGGTGGTGGTCCATGAAGCGGCAGGTGGCCTCGATCTTCGCCCCGAGGCGGCGCACCCCGTCCTCGAAGCTCTCCGGCACCGCGATGGCGCTGATGGTGCCGACCCGCTTGCCCTGGAGCTCCTCCAGCGGCAGCGTCGCCCGGGTCTCGAGGTGCTGGAGATGGCGGGGGCGGTGCTCGCACTCGATGATCTCGGCGGTGCGGTTGTACTTGCGGATGCGTTCGATGAGCTCGTCGTTCGGCTCGCCGTTGCACTTGGTGATGAAGATGTAGGAGGCGCGCTTCAGGTTGCGGGGCGGCTCGCGCAGGGTGCCCCGGGGCAGGAGCCGCTCCGTGCCGAAGGGCTGCCAGCGGTCCACCAGGACGATGTCGAGGCGATGCCGCAGCCGCAGATACTGCAAGCCGTCGTCGAGGATGAGGGTGTCGCAGTTGAATTCGGAAATGGCGTGCTTGCCGCTCTTGACCCGGTCCTTGTCGACGATCACGGGGATGTCGGGCAGATTCGCGGCGAGCATGTAGGGTTCGTCCCCCGCCGTCTTCGAGTCGAGGAGCAGGGACCTCCCGTCGCTGACGACGCGGGGCGGGTCGATCTCGTTCTTCCCCTGGATCTTGCCGGCGAGACGCTTCAAAAAGGGCTGCTTCACCGACTTGTAGCCGCGGCTGAGAATGGCGACGCGACGCCCCCCGTCCTGGAGGGAGCGGGCGAACTTCTCCACCACCGGCGTCTTGCCGGTGCCGCCCACGGTGAGGTTGCCGATGCTGACGACGAGGCAGCCGAGGCTGCGCTCGCGGAGGATGCGGTGCCGGTAGAGCCCGAGGCGCGAATTCACCACGCATTCGTAGAGGCGGGAGAGCGACCCGAGCAGCCCGCGAAGCGCGGAGGCGCGCACGCCCTGGCGCCGGTCGAGGATCACATCGACGGCGAATTGTTCGAGCTTTTCCCGGGTCTGCGACATGGACGGCGTCAACGGTCGCGGCAACCGCCCCGGACGCAACCCGAATGTGGACGCTTGCAAAAGGCCCTCCCGTGGAGGATAGGCGGGATCATGAACCGAATCGACGGTCGCTCCCCCGACGCCTTGCGCGAGATCGGGTTCCAGCTCGACATCGCCCCCCTCGCCCACGGCAGCGTCCTCGTGAGCTTCGGGGAGACCCGGGTGATCTGCAGCGCCATGCTCGAGAGCGGCGTGCCCCCGTGGATGAAGGCCCAGGGCGTCCCGGGGGGCTGGCTCACCGCCGAATACAGCATGCTGCCCTACTCGACCCAGCAGCGCAAGCCGCGGGACATCAGCCGCGGGCGGCTCGACGGGCGCAGCTCGGAGATTCAGCGGCTCATCGGCCGCAGCCTGCGGGCCGTCGTCGACCTCGCGGGCCTCGGCTCCCGCACTCTCTGGATCGACTGCGACGTGCTCCAGGCCGACGGCGGCACCCGCACCGCCTCGATCACCGGCGCCGTGGTCGCCGCCGAAATGGCCTTCCGCCGCTTCGTCGTCGCGAAGAAACTGCCGAAATCCCCCCTGCGCCAGCTCGCCGCCGCCGTCAGCGCGGGGGTCTGGGGCGGCGCCTGCTGCCTCGACCTGAACTACCACGAGGACAAGGACGCCGCCGTCGACTTCAACTACGCCATGACCGAGGACCTCCGCCTCATCGAAGTCCAGGGCACCGGCGAGGAGGCCACCTTCTCCGAGGAGGAGATGGCCGAAATGCTGCGTCTCGGGAAGAAGGGGGTCGGCGAACTGGTTGCGGCGCAGCGCGTC
>CAYMMC010000198.1:0-6214 GCA_964391125.1 uncultured Akkermansia sp. | reverse complement strand
GCCCCTCCGTCGAAGGAGACGGCCCCGCCCGCCCCGCGCACGGTCTCCGCCGCCTCGACGCAGGCGGGCCAATGGCGCCCGTTGAGATGGAGGACGCGGCATTGCCGCAGCAGTCCGTCGGGCAGCTCCTCGCGGTCGAGCGGGGTGGCGTCGCCCTCGTCGTAGAGCAGGTGCCGCTCGCCGTCGGAGCGCCGCACCAGCACGGTGCCGAACGCGCTGCGCCGGCCCGCCTCGCGGCGAAGATGCTCCGTCGAGACGCCGAAGCGCGCGTAGTCCGCGCGGAGGAGCTCCCCGCGCCAGTCGTCGCCGACGCGGTCGAGGATCGCCGCGGCCGCTCCGAAGCGGGAGGCGGCGCAAAGAGCCGTCGGCACCGGACCGCCTCCCATCAGGGCCGATTCCTGCACTCGGGTCGCTCCGCCCGCGGCGGGGAATTCCTCGACGATTTGGACGAGGTCGAGCACGGACATGCCGAGCCCGACGATCTCCGGCGCCGGATCCCCCGCCATCAGTGGCTGTGGCCCTTCAGCCAGGAGACGACCGCCTCGGCCATCAGGCCGAGCCCCTCGCCGCTGTAGACATGGTCCACGCCGGGGAGGATGACGAGCTCCTTCGGCTCGTAGGCGTTGGCGTAGATCTCCTGTCCCTCCTCGACCGGCACGACGTCGTCGGCGTCGCCGTGGACGATCAGCCAGGGCACCTCGATCTTCTCGGTCTTGGAGAGCACGTTGCCGATCTTGTTCAGGTCGTCGACGAAGGCCTGGGACAGCGGGCAGGCCTCGTCGCCCCACATGAAGCTCTTGCCGGGCTGCTGGCCGCCGAACTCGCGCTCGACGAACGGCTTCGTGTGGACCATGCCGGAAAGGGAGACGAGCAGCTCGATGCGCTCGTCCTTCGCCGCCGCGAGCACGCCGACGGCGGCCCCCATGCTGTGCCCGATGTAGCAGATGCGGTGGTAGCCCTCCTCCTCGGCCGCGTCGACGACGGCCTTGAGATCCTTCAGCTCCTTGGTGATGGTGCTGTCCTCGAACTTGCCGTCCGACTTGCCGTTGCCGGAGAAGGAGAGGCGCAGGGCGTTGAAGCCCGCCTTCTCAAGCGCTTCGGCCAGGCCGACGGCCCAGGGACGGTCCTTGTTCCCGGTGACGCCATGGCCGATGATCGCGCGCAGGGCCGTGTCCGACGGGTCTCCGTGGAACTCGTAGTCGAGCGTTTCTTTGGAGGTGTTGAGGATTTCGAGATGCATGCAGTTCGACCGGGGGAGGAGTGTCGCGACAATTTGCGGGGAGCTTCCGAATTGTCTAAGCGAAAAACGGTAAAAAAGACGCCGACCTCCCGCAGGGGGAGGCGATCGGGACTGAAATTCGGATTGTCCGCCGGGGGTGCGGCCGGCGTTCGACGGGCTCCCGGCTCCGCGACGTCCTCCAGGCTTGAGTGGAGGCGGGGACATGGAGTAGAAATAGAGGAAAAGCAAAACCGAACTCCGTCATCCCCTCCTCCCTCCATCCATCCCCCCCGCGCCGTCCCGGCTGGCTCCTCAAGCTCGCCCTCCGGGCCGAGGCGGTCTACGACGCCGTCCACCGCTTCCTCGCCCGCGTCACGGGTCGGCTCGGAAAGCCCATGGCCGCGGAGATCTACCACGCGATCCGCCACGCCTCCGGCGTCTCGGTGAAGGGCCGGATCCTCCTGGCCCGGACCTGGCCGCATCCCGATCCCCACGATCCGGGCATCGTCAACCTCTACCACATGCTGCGGCGCTGGTGCACGCCGGAGCGGCCCTACTCCCTCGTCCGCATCGGCGCGGGAGGCGCACCTGCGGAGCAGCGCGCCGACCGCGAGGGCTATTTCGAGATCGACCTCCCCGCCGAGGAGGCTCCGGACGACGAGGTCCTCGTCGAGCTGCCCGAGTCCGCCGTCTCCTCGCCGGCGCGTTGGCCCGTCGAGCCCCTCGCCGAGGATCCGGACTTCATCGTCCTCAGCGACATCGACGACACCGTCCTCGTCACCCATGCCGGACGGATTTTCGCCATGCTCGCGACGACCCTTTTCGGCAACGCCCTCACCCGACAGCTCTTCCCCGGCGTCGTGGAGCTCTACCGGGCGCTGCGCCGGGGCTCCGACCCCCGGCGGAACCGGCGCAACCCCATCGCCTACGTCACCAGCTCGCCCTACAACCTCCATGGCCTCATCGAGCTGATCTTCACGGAGAACGGCCTGCCCCTCGGCCCCTTCTTCATGACCGACTGGGGGCTCGACGAGGACAAATGGCTGATCCGAAGCCACCGCGACCACAAGCTCGCGGCGATCCGGAAAGTCCTTTCCTGGCATCCCGGCAAGCCCGCCCTCCTCTTCGGCGACACGACCCAGCACGACGTGGCCATCTACGTGGAGGCCGCCCTGGAGCATCCCGAGCGGATCGCCGCGATCCTGATCCACGCGGTCAGCTCGGCGAAGCGGGTCGAGCAGCTCCGCGCCGAGGCCGCGAAGCTCGACGGAACGGGCACGGACGTCCTCTTCTTCGTCGACTATTCCGACGCCGCCGAGCACCTTGCCGCGGGAGGGTGGATCTCGGCGGCCGAGACCGGACGGACGGCGATCGGAGAATCGGAACGAAGATCGTAGGGCCGCCCGATCGGCCGAGCGGGCCGCCCTACCTCGCCCCGCGGCAAGACCGTCCGTCGAACCCCTCCCTCCGATGGATGGGGACTGCCGGATCGCCCGAAGCTCGACAGCCTCCCCGGCGGAGCCGGAGGTTTCCCGATTGGACAATGAAAACCGCGGCGCGTTTCGGCTCAGTCTTGGGTTGCTTGCGGAATGCGTTCTGCTTACATTACCCCTCCTGCCTCCGAATTTCGACATGCCAGAGCTCGATTTCAAATCGCTGATCCTCCCATCCAACGGCAACCGTGCGAAATCCCGCTTCCTCACCGACGGGCGACGAGTGGGCTTGCTTCCGCAGAAAGGCTGGGCGATGCGGAACTACCGCTACCTCAGCGGCAGCCTCCTGCCGGCGATGGTGCGCCGACGCGAGCCGGTCGACATCCTCAATCCGCCGGCCTTTCCCTCGCTGGCGCCCGAGCAGATCGAAGTGGTCTGGATCGGCCACGCCAGCTTCCTCCTCCGCACCCCGGGGTTCAACGCCCTCATCGACCCGGTCTGGGCGAAATGGATGGGACCGGTCAAGCGGCACCGCGACCCCGGCATCGACATCGAGCATCTCCCCCCCATCGATCTCGTCCTCATCACCCACGCCCATTTCGACCACCTCTGCCGCACGACCCTGAAGCGCATCGCCAATGGCGGGCAAACCGTGATCGTCCCCCGGGGCGTCGCTGGAGTGGTCCGCAAGCTGAACTTCCGCGAGGTCGTGGAGATGTCGGACTGGGATAGCCTCTCCTTCCGCGGCGCGGAGATCCACTTCACCCCGGCCCATCACTGGGGGGCCCGCTACCTCCACGACAACCACAAGGGCTTCGGCGGCTACGTGGTCAAGATTCCCGGACACAGCGTCTATCACTCCGGCGATTCGGCCTATTTCGACGGCTTCGCCGAAATCGGGGAGAGGCTCCCCATCGACACGGCCCTCCTTCCCATCGGCGCGTACGACTGCCCCAGCGGGCGCGAGGTCCACATGAATCCCGAGGAGGCCTTGCGCGCCTTCTTCGACCTCAAGGCCCACCGCATGATGCCGATGCACCACGGCACCTTCCCCCTGAGCAACGAAAACCGCCACGAGCCTCTGCAACGGCTGCTCATGGCGGTGGAGTCCCTCGGGCTGGAGGCTCGGGTGATCTCGCCGCGCGAAGGCGAGCAGGTGGTGCTGTCGCCGACGAGGCAGTGAGCCGCCGCAGGCCCGGGCTCATGGTCCTGCCTGCTCGTCCGCCCCGTCGCACGTCTCCTCCGGATCCGCGGCGGGCTTCTCCGATTCGGGGGATCGTCCGGCGAGGTCGCGCCGGACGACGGTGGCCTCGGGCAGGCTCCGGTAGTCGGCGGGTGACGCGTCGGATTCGGACGGGTCGGACGAAATCCGCCAATCGAGACCGTTCCGATCGGCGATCCGCTTCCATTCGGCCACCGTCGTCAAGCCGCGCTGCGCCGCCGGGACATCGCGGAAGGCGGGGGCGGCGAGCGCCTCGGCGAAGCAGCGCTCCGAATCCTGGACGCGACCGTGGCGCAGGTGGAGCTCCGCCTCGGCGAGCATGAGGTTGCCGTAGTGCGGAGCGAACTCGCGGGCCTCGCGGAGCCGGTCGAGAGCTTCCGCAGGGCGGCCCAGCTCGTCGAGGACGGCGGCATGGCCGATGGCGGCGAAGACGTCCCGCGCGTAGAGGCGGCGGGCGTGCGAGAACCAGCTCTCGGCTTGCTCCAGCGCCTGCCGCCTCGCCGGCTCCGGCATTTCCGGCAGAATGCCCGCGACCTGGGCGTGGGCCGAGAGGGTGGCCGCCCAGGGATTTTTCGGATCGAGCGCCCGGGCGGCCCGGAGATGGGGCAGATGCTGGAAGCCGGACGGATTCGCCTCGAAGGTCTGGCGGGCCATCTCGTAGTGGAATTCGCTGCGCGCGAACACCGAGGCGAGCGCGGTCATGGCCACGCCGAGCCCGAAGACGGTGGCGCGGTGGGCGAACAGCCAGCCGCCGCCCGGAAGGAGGGGCGCGGAAGACGTCCGCTTCGAGGCCGGGGCCTGGGGATCGGGCACGGCGATCGCCGCGAGCAAGGCGGCCACGACGGCGACGTAGGCGGGCAAGTGCAGGACGAAGTCGAAGGCCGCGAGCGAGGCGGCGGCGGCGAGGGCGGCCAACGCGCCGAGGACGAGGGCGAGATGGTCGGATCGCGGCAGAGGCCGCCCCGAAGCGCTTCTGGATCCGGCGCAGGCCCGGACGAAGCGGAGCCCCCCGACGACGTGGACCGCCAGGACGAGGAGAATCAGGGCGAGGCCCGCGAGGCCGTAGTCCGCGAGAGCCTGGAGGTATTCGTTGTGGACGAACTCCGGTTCGGTCGAAGAGGCGCCGAGGGCCTCCTGCCGGAACTGCCGTCCGTAGATCTGGGACGTGCGGCTGCCCGTGCCGAGCAGGGGCGCCTCCATGGCTTGCTCCCAGCCCGCCCTCCAGACGAGGGGGAGGCTGAGCTCGCCGCCTTTCGAGAACAGGGCGCGGGAAAGGGGGGCGGAGACGGCGAGGGCGGCGAGCACGACGCCCAGGAGAGCGAGGATGCCGTTCCGGCGAAAGCGCCGCCGTCTCTCCAGGGACAGCTTCCGCGCGGCGAGGGCGGCGACGAGCACGGCGGAGAGCGCGAGCCCCACTCCCAGGGCGAGGATGGCCGGAGCGCTGCCGGAGGCGGCGACCGCGACGGTCGAGACGAGGGCGAGGGAGGCCGCCCCGACTCTCGCGGGGCGCGCTCGTCGGCCGAGGAGGGCCGTCGATAGCCAGAGCGGGACCAGCATCGCGAGAAATCCGGCGTAGTGGTCGGGATGGTTGAAGAGGCCCCCGGCCCGGCCGGGGAAGGTCCGTTCGTAGCCCGGCAGGAGCCAGAGCGTGGGGTGGAAGAGGGCCTGGACCAGGGCGAAGCCGAGATTCAGCAGCACGAGGACCGCGAGCAGGTCGACGAAGCGCTTCCGCCATTCCGCCGTGTCGAGCAGCAGCAGGAAGAGCCCGTAGACGAGAACGCCGGTGACGAAAAGGGCGGCGTCCTCCCGCGCGAAGTAGGCGACCGGCGAGCTCGCGGCCCGCACCAGCAAGTAGCCTCCGCAGAGGAACACCGCCGCCGTGGTCCATTTCGGCGGCGAGACGCTCGGCTTGGCGAAAAGGAGCCCGATCGAGAGCGCGCCCGCCAGGCCGAGAACGCCGCAGGCCGGCCACAGGAAGGTCGTGGACGCGGAGGTGCCGATCGTTCCCGTCAGAACGACTCCCGCCAAAAACACCGCGATCACCGCAATTTGCCAATGCGCCCTCATCGAAAAGGCTCCCGGAGGAGAACTCGGTGGATTATGGCGCAATTTCAGAAAAACTGAAATCTAATTTTAATTGAATATCTGGAAAATTTCAAAACCGTGGCGAATTCAGGCCGCGCCGACGCGCGGGCGAGGTCGATGCCCTCGCCTGCAGAGAAGCCCCCGCATCCGGACCCTGTGGCCGGGTCCATCGGGCGCGGGGCGGACGACCCGCCGAGGCGCCGGCGAGGTCGATGCCCTCGCCTACAGAAGAAGCCCCCTCGTCCGGGCCCTGTG
>CAYMMC010000197.1:0-6218 GCA_964391125.1 uncultured Akkermansia sp. | reverse complement strand
TGGAAAGGCGGCGTCTTCGTCGCGGCCACCCCCGACATCTGGTATCTCAAGGACCCCGACGACGACGGCGTGGCCGACCAGCGCACCCGGGTATTCACCGGATTCCGCAAGCTCAATGTCCAGGCGGTGATGAACAACCTCGTCTGGGGCCTCGACAACCGCATCCACGGCGCGGGCGGCTCCAACGGAGGCCGCATCTCCCGCGTCGGGGAAGACGCCGGTGCCGACAAATCCGCCGAGCCCGACGAGATCGTCATGGCCCGGGCCGATTTCCGGATCGACCCGCGCGATCTCAGCTTCGGGCTCCAGGCCGGGGGCGCCCGCTTCGGCGGATCCTTCGACGACTGGGGACACCGTTTCCTCTGCAACATCCGCAACCCCGCCCAGCACATCGTCCTGCCGACCCGCTACCTCGACCGCAACCCGGCACTCGTCGCCCGCAGCAGCCTGCACGACATGGCCGAATCGGGCGATCAGCTCCGCGTCTATTCCATCTCCCCGCCCGAACCCTGGCGCGTCATCCGGGCGGAGCGCTGGGCCGGCGAGCGCGACATCATCATGCCCCGCAGCGAACTCGTCGGAGCCGGGGTGGTCACCTCCGCCAGCGGCATCACCAGCTACCGGGGCAGCGCCTATCCCGAAAAATATCGCGGCAACGTCTTCGTCGCCGAATGCGCCGGGAACCTCTTCTACCGGCTGCGGCTGACCCCCGACGGCGTGAGCTTCCGGGCCGAACGCGTCGATGGCGAGGCCGAGATCGTCGCCTCCACCGACAATTGGTTCCGCCCGGTGAACTTCTACAACGCCCCCGACGGCACCCTCCACGTCCTCGACATGTACCGGGAGAACATCGAACATCCCTGGAGCATCCCCGAGGACATCCACGCCGCGGTGGACCTCGAGGCCTGGCGCGAAATGGGACGCATCTGGCGACTGACGCCCCCGGGATTCCAGCCGGTCGCCACCCCCCGCCTCGGCGAGGCCACCACCGCCGCACTCGTCGCCACCCTGGAGCGACCCGACTCCTGGTGGCGCGAGACCGCGCAGCGCCTCCTCTTCGAGCGACAAGACCCCGCCGCCATTCCCTTGCTGAGAGAGCTCGTCCACCAGAGCCCCTCCGCCCTCGCCCGGCTCCACGCCCTCTGGACCCTGCACGGCTTGGACGCCCTGGAGAAAAAAGAACAGCTCGCCGCCTTGCGCGACGCATCCCCCGGCGTGCGGGAAAACGCCATCCGCCTCGCCGAACCACACCTCCACGACCCCGACCTCCTCGCCGCCGTGCTGCCCCTCGCCGACGCTCCCGAAGCCCGCGTGCGATTCCAAGCCGCCTTCACCCTCGGCGAATCCGACGACCCCCGCGCCTTCGCCGCCCTCACCCGCATCGCCCTGCGCGACGGCGCCGATCCCTGGATCCGCAGCGCCCTGCTCAGCTCCACCGCCGAGACCGGCGGCGCACTGCTCACCGCCCTGCTGCGCGGAGACGACGACGCCGACACCGACACCGCCGAACTCATCCGCGAACTCTCCCAGACCATCGGCATCCGCAACGACAGCGACGAGATCAGCGGCGTCTTCGCCGCCCTCCACGACCGCGACCTCGACGACCCCGTGCTGCGGGAATTCCTCTTCGGCATCGGCGACGGACTGCGGCGCTCCGGCAAGAGCCTGCGCGGCCAGCCCTATTCCGACGGAGCCGCCCGGGTCATCGCCACCCTCCTCGACGAAGCCCGCCACCGCGCCGCCGCACCCGCGTCCGACGCCGGGAAACGGATCCTCGCGATCCGCTTGCTCGCCTTCGACGAATTCGCCACCGTCGCCGACACCCTCGCCGGCCTGCTCCAGTCCGGCGAGACCCAGGACATCAAAATCGCCGCCGTGCAGACCCTCGACCGCTTCAGCGACGCCGGGGTCGTCCCCCGGCTGCTGGACCCCTGGACCGCCCAGACCCCCGCCGTGCGCAGCGAGATCATCACCGCCATGACGCGCGTCGCCGCCCGCGCCCTGCCCCTGCTGCAAGCCATCGAGAGCGGCCTCATCCCCGCCCACCAGGTGCCCTTCGCCCAGCGGCGCTTTCTCACCCGCCACCGCGACGACCAGGTCAAGGCACTCGCCGCCAAACATTTCACCGATCCCGCGCGCAGCCCCCGCCGCGAGATCATCCAGACCTACCTGCCCGCCTTGGAAAAACCCGGCGACGTCGCCAAAGGCCGGGCCGTCTTCGAGGCCACCTGCATCATCTGCCACCGCGCCGGAGACCTCGGCGACCGCGAAGTCGGCCCCAATCTCGCCAACATCCGCTCCTGGAGTCCCGAGCAGATTCTCATCAACACCCTCGACCCCAACCGCGAAGTCGCCGCCAACTTCCTCGCCTACCAGGTCGAGACCAAAAACGGGCGCGTCCTCTACGGCATGATCGCCGAAGAGAGCGAGAGCGCCCTGCAACTGATCCAGGCCGACGGCCTCGCTGAAAACGTGCTGCGGCGCGACATCGCCGCCATCCGGGGCGCCGGTCTCTCCCTGATGCCCGACGGCTTCGAAGCCGCCATCTCCCCCGAGAGCATGGCCGATTTGGTGGCGTTCTTGCGGGAAGGGAAGTGACGGAAACGGTCGAATCCCAGCAGGGCTCTCGTGGCCATGGCTTGAATTCCGCCGACCGCGTCCGATTCTGCGACCGACGATGCCTCCGGCACGTATCAAAGAGGGACCCGGACTCCGGAAAGGTCGTCCGAGTCCGTCGTTCACAACCCCATAAACCCAAATCAACGAATCCATGAAACTCTCCCTGCTCAGTCTCGCCGCCGTCATCGGGCTCGCCGCCGCCCCCCTTCGCGCGGCGGATACCTTCAAGGTGGATCCGGTCCACTCCTCGGTGCTCTTCAGCATCAAGCACCTCGGCGTCACCGACTTCTACGCGGTCTTCAAGGACATCTCCGGCACGGTGAGCTTCGACAAGGAAGACCCCTCCAAGAGCTCCATCGAGCTGACCATCCCGGTGGAGAGCCTCGACAGCCGCAACCCCAAGCGCGACCAGCACCTCAAGAGCCCCGACTTCTTCAACGCGGAGCAATTCCCCACCCTTTCCTTCAAAAGCACCAAGGTGGAAGGCGGCGGCGACGTCTATCAGGTCACCGGCGACTTCACCCTGCACGGCGTCACCAAGTCCATCACCATCGAGTTCAAGAAGGGCCCCGACGGCAAGGGCATGGGCGGCGAGGTCGTGGCCGGTGGCGAAACCCGCTTCACGATCAAGCGCAGCGACTACGGCATGGACTTCATGCAAGGCGCCCTCGGCGACGAAGTGAACATCATCGTCAGCATCGAAGCGGTGAAGCAGTGACGCCGCCTCCCCGAGGGCCCGAATGCTCCTGCTCGAGCAACTCCTGCCTCCCGTCGCCCTGGCGGGGGCAGTGGCGGCCATCGGCTCTCTCCTAGCCCTCCGGGAGAAGCGGAACCCGATCCGGGCGGCGGCCGGCGTGCTCGCCGCCGCCTACGCCGCCGGACATTTCTCCATCGCCGCGCCGACCTCCTTTCCCCCCGCCGACTCGGTTCAGTGGCTGCCCTATTTCGCCCTGGCAGGCACCGCAGCCGCTTGCTCGGCGCGGTGGATTCCTACGAGAGCCGCTCGCCTCGCGGCCCTCGGCCTGTTCAGTGCGGCCGCCTTGCGGCTTCTTCTCGCCCCGAAATTCCGCCACGCCTGGTCGGCGGAGCAAGGCTGGCTCTGGGTGGTCGGTTTGAGCGCCTTGGCCCTGCTCTCCGCGACCGGCTTGACCCTGGCCGGACGGTCTTCGTCGCGCCCCGCCGAGCTGCCTCTGCTGATGCTCTTCCTGGCGACGGGAACGGCGGCGGCCTTGGCGCTCTCCGGCAGTCTCCTCCTGGGACAGTTCGCCGGGATTCTGGCTGCGGCGCTGCTCGGCGCCTTTCCGCTTCTCCGCCGGGGCGAGGGACGCCTCGACGAGGCCGCCGCAGTGTTTTCGCTGCTCCACCTCTGCCTCCTCGCCGGCGGCCATGTCTTTTCCGGCCTTCCGGCGCCCGGCGCCGTTCCGCTCGCTCTCGCGCCGCTCGCCGTCGCCGCGTCCGGTTGGCTGGTCAAGGAATCGTCCTCGTCACGCGCTGCTCCGGCGGCGCGATGGCTGGCCGCAGCGGGCTGCGTCGGTCTCGCGCTCCATGCCGCCCTGCGCTCGTCGCCGCCGTGGATTTGAACCGCAACGCGGTTCAGGTCCCGACGTAGAGCAGATAGCGCCAGAGACCGCCGTAGGCGCACTCGAGGCGGCAGACCTGCGCCTCGAAGGTGAGGCGGAGCTGGTCGAGGATCTGGCCTTCCATGCGAACGTGATTCACGCCCATCCAGCGCCGGAACCAACTCCAGCGCGTCTCGTGGAAATCGACCACCGCGACGGCGCCGCCGGCGCGCAGATCCTCGCGGCAGTGGGCGAGGACCTGCTCGTGCCCTGGATTGATCATGGAGAGAGAGTAGCTGAAAACGACGAGATCGAAGGCCCCCCCTTCCCCCCCGGAGACCGGCCCGTCGTAGGAGCGGTGGAGCAACCCGACGCGCTCGCCGAAAGGCGCGAGCCTGGCGCGGGCCCGGTCGAGCATGTCGGAGGAGAGATCGATCCCGACGAGACGGGCCTCGGGAAAGGCGGCGGCGAGGGCGGCGAGGTTCTTTCCCGTGCCGCAGCCGATTTCCAGAATTCGCGCGGGGGCGGCGATTCCCGACGCGAGCGTTTCGACGTGGCGGCGACGCCCGAAGAGAAAGGCCCAGCGCGTCAGGTCGTAGAGGCCGGCGTGCCAGCGGTAGTAGCGGGCCAGGGCGCAGGCCTTGCGTTCGGCTTCGCTCATGCGACGACGCGGGCGAAGAAGGTGCAGCCGTAGGTGCCGACGCGGTCGCGGCGATGGAGCGCCTCTGTCCTCGCCTCGTCGACCAGCTCGAGCCGCTCCCTCGCGAATCGGGGGATGAAGTCGATGGACGGAGCCGCCGAACGCATCAGGATGGCGGTGCCTCCCCGGCTGTTCTCGAGAATGAGCCGCCATTCCTCCGCCAGGGCCTCGGGACGATGCGCCGCCATCCAGTCCTGGTGGTCGAGCAGGACGTAGTGCGAGTAGGCGCCGGGATGTTCTCGGAGGAAGTTCGCGAGGGTGCTGCCGTGGATTTGGATCCGCCCGACGCGATCCCGCAGGGTCTCCTGGTGCTCCTCCCGCAGGTAGTTCGGACAGCAGTCCCGGGTGTAGCTCCCCCTCAGGTAGACCTGCCAGAAGTAATTCTCCCAGAACGGAATTTCCGTCAGGATGTGCTCGAGCTTCGACCGGAGGAAGCCGGGGACGCCGCCGGCGAAGTTCGATTCGATGAGACGGATCTGCGAACGGGGTACGCCGAGCATGGCCATGGCCACCGGTTGCCTCAGGCCCCAAGTGACGAGCCTTGTCCAGAGGATGGGGCGGACCTCCTCGTAGAGCGCCCGTTGCTCCTCCAGCGAGGTCGCTCCGAGCAAGGCCGCCGCGCAGTCGCGGATCCGTCCGCGTCCGCCGAGCAGCCCCTGCCGGGCGATCCAGGCCATCTGCCCGGCGGTGCCGCGATAGTAGAACGAGGGATTCAGGGGCGTTCGCCTGAAGTAGTAGTGCTTCTCCTTCCAATACCGGTCGGCGTAGGGAGGCAGCAGATCGCCGAGCTCCCGCCGGAGCCGCTTGAAGTCCGGATGGCCGCCCGTCCCGAAGAGGGCGAAGAGATCCTCGAAGCCGCCGCGCCGGATCATGCCGGCCTTCAGTTGCAGCAGGGCGTTCTGTCTCGGGTTCATGTCCACCGCGTGGACCTCGGCGGGATCGTCGAGGAGGTAGTCGAGCGCGTTGCAGCCCGCGCTGGTGATCATGACGACTCTGCTCCCGCGATCAAGCGCCATCAGCTCGCGGTCGATGCGCGGGTCCTCCCAACAGGCGTTGTAGACGAGATTGCCGCCGTGGACCCGCTGGAAGGCGGCATCCTGGGCGCGGTGGCGAATGGAGGGGGCGGCGGCGAGGGGCGGCGTTTCCGGCATCCCGCAAGAGGACGCCGGATGCGGGGGAATGTCAGGTCCGACCGTGCAACGAAAGCGTCAGAGTGCCCCGTTTAGGAGGCTGTTGAAAAACCCCGTGATGGAAGACGGCGAGACATTTTATCGGCTGGCTTTATCGGCTGGCGAGGCGCGACGAGAATGGAGCGGAGCGACATCGCCTGCCTGAAAGGC
>CAYMMC010000196.1:0-6223 GCA_964391125.1 uncultured Akkermansia sp. | reverse complement strand
AGGAAGTTGACCTTTCTCCCCTGCCGGTCCGACCAGACCGGGCGGACGGATGTCTTGAAATCCGCCAGGCGGTTGATCTCCGCCCCTCTTTGGTTCGACCAGACCGGGCGGACGGAGGCGGGCTGGCCCGAAGCAGGCGCGTCGGCAAGCACCCAAGCCGGAGCGAGGATCAACGCCTGCCACGCGGCAGGGAAGGCGAAGAGAGGCCGCTTCATCGATTCATGGTTTGGCCTCGCCGAAACCGCCAGCCCAGCAGCGGAGCCAGGTCTCGGACGCACGGCCGGCGGGATTATGCCGATGTTTTCAGTTTGAAGGCGTCCCGCCGTGCGTTTCGTGCGCCCTTTTTCCAGAAGTCCGGGCGATGGCCGCAAGGCCGCCTCCCGAAGGGACACCAATCCCCGCTTGCGATGCCCGGCAAATGCGCCAAGGGTTGCGCCGCACTAACCAGAACCGATTCTTTTCCCCCAATGAGCCAACTCAACGCCGAAGCCCTTTCCCGTGCCGCGACCGAAGCCCGCGGCCTCGCCATCGACGCCGTCCACGCTTGCAGCTCCGGCCACCTCGGCCTGCCCCTCGGCGCGGCGGAGATCGGCGCGGTGCTCTTCGGCAGCGACCTCCGCTACGACCCCGCCGAGCCGAAGTGGCTCAACCGCGACCGCTTCGTCCTCTCCGCCGGGCACGGCAGCATGTTCCTCTACGGCTGGCTCCACCTCGCCGGATACGATCTGCCGCTGGAGGAGGTGAAGAACTTCCGCAAGCTCCACAGCAAGACCCCCGGCCATCCCGAATTCGGCGAGACCGTGGGCGTCGAGGCCACCACCGGTCCGCTCGGCCAGGGCGTCGGCAACGCGGTGGGCTACGCCCTCTCCGCGAAGATGGCCGCCGCGACCTACAACACCGCCGAGCACACCCTCTTCGACCAGAGCGTGGTCTGCCTCGCCGGCGACGGCTGCCTGCAGGAAGGCGTCGCCAGCGAAGCCATCGCCTTCGCCGGCCACTTCGGCCTCGACAACCTCGTGCTGATCTACGACTCCAACGACGTCACCCTCGACGCCATGGCCGAGGTGACCCAGAGCTACGACGCCTGCAAGCGCTTCGAATCCTTCGGCTGGGACACGGTGCGCATCGACGGGCACGACCTCGCGGCCCTCCACGCCGCCCTCGTCGAGGCCAAGGCGAACCGCAACGGCAAGCCCAAGCTGATCGAGGCGAAGACCCTCATCGGCAAGGGCATCCCCCAGGTCCAGGGGACCGCCGCCGGACACGGCGAGGGCGGCGCGAAATTCGCCGAAGAGGCGCGCAAGGCCCTCGGCCTGCCTGCGGAGCCCTTCTACGTCTCCGAGGCGACCCGCGCCTACTTCGCCGAGCGCGCCGCCAAGCTGGCCGCCGTCCGCGCCGAATGGGAGGAGACCTTTGCCGCCTGGCGCACCGCCAACCCCGAGCTGGCGAAGCAGCTCGACGACGCCGTCGCCGGTCGCGTGCCGGAGAACCTCCTCGACCGGATCCCGGAGTTCGGAGACGACTACAAGGGCGCCACCCGAGCCTCCGGCGGCGACGTCATCCAGGCCGTCGCCAAGGCCGTGCCCTCGCTCGTGACCGGCAGCGCCGACCTCTTCGGTTCGACGAAGAACTACATCAAGGGCGGCGGCGACTTCAGCCGCGCCGAGCCCGCCGGGCGCAACGTCTGGTACGGGATCCGCGAGCACGGCATGGGCGCGATTCTCAACGGCATCGCCTACGACGGGATCTTCCGCGCCACCGGAGCGACCTTCGCGGTCTTCGCCGACTACCTGCGGCCCTCCATCCGCCTTGCCGGCCTCGCCCAGCTTCCCGTCGGCTACATCTTCACCCACGACTCCGTCGGCGTCGGAGAGGACGGTCCCACCCACCAGCCCGTCGAGACCGTCAGCGGGCTCCGCGTCATTCCGAATCTCGACGTGATCCGCCCCGGCGATCCCGAGGAGACCGCCGGAGCCTTCGCCGCCATGCTGGAGCGGAACGACGGCCCCACCGCGCTGTTCCTCACCCGCCAGAACATCGCCACCCTTTCCTCCATTCCGGCGAAGGCCCGCCGCGAAGGCGTCCTCAAGGGCGGCTACGTCGCGAGGAGGGAGAGCGCCCCCCTCGAGACCATCCTTCTCGCCACCGGCAGCGAACTGCAGCACGCCATGAAGGCCGCCGAGGAGCTCGGCGGGGGCGTTCGCGTCGTCTCCCTGCCCTGCTTCGAGCGCTTCGACCGCCAGCCCGCCTCCTACCGGGAGGAGATCCTGCCGGCCTCCTGCAAGCGACGGGTCGCCATCGAAGCCGGAGTGACCGGCCTCTGGTGGAAGTACGTCGGCGACGGCGGCACCGTGGTGGGCATCGACCGTTTCGGCATCAGCGCCCCCGGGGACACGGTGATGAGCGAGCTCGGCATGACCGCCGCGAACCTCGTCTCGGTGGTGAGGGGCTTGGACTGAGGCTCAGGCAGACCCGCCATCGGGAGATGGCCGCCTTCCGGGTGGAGGGCGGGCCGCTGCGGCGTTTCGGTCTTCCCTCGGTTCACTTCCGCTCCAGCGTCACGACGCACTCGAGGTGCCGCGTCTGGGGGAAGAGGTCGAAGGGCTGGATGCGGACGATGGCGTAGTCGTCCTTCAGCCGCTCCAGATCCCGGATCTGGGTGGCGGGATCGCAACTGACGTAGACGACGCGCTTCGGTCCGAAGGCGACGAGCTGGGCGAGGAACTCGGGGCTGCTCCCCTTGCGCGGCGGGTCGATGACGACGGCGGTGCGCGAGGGCGGGAAGGTCACCTCGGCGAAGAGGTCCGAGGCGTCCCCCTGGACGAAGCGGCAGTTCGTCACGCCGTTCTGCTCGGCGTTGCGCTTCGCCCAATCGACGGAGGACTCGCTGATCTCGATGCCGACGGCTTCGACGAAGGCCGGGGCGGCGGTCAGGCAGAAGAGGCCGGAGCCGCAGTAGGCGTCGACGAGATGGGTGATGCCGCCCTCGCCGAGGGCCTCGCGCCTCACGTGATCGGTGAAGTCGGGCAGGATATGGGGATTGTTCTGGAAGAACTCGCCCGCATGGAAGGAGAAGACGAGCTCGCCGACGCGCTCCTCGCACATCTCCGTCGGATCGGTGCGGACCCGCCCGTCGAGGGAGTCGCGGAGGAGCAGGGTGGCGCCTTTCCTGTAGCTCCGGGCGTTCGCCCTCGTTTCGCGCCGCACGGTTTCGAGGGCGCGGTTGATGCCGTCCGAAGCGATGGGGCACCGCGGCACGTCGAGGATCTGCTGGCGGCGGCCCTCGACGAGGAAGCCGATGGGGCCGATGCCGCTCTTGTCCGGCTTTTGGAAATGCGGCGTGATCTTCGATCGGTAGCCGTAGACGACGGGGGACGGGTGGACGGGCGAGACGGGGAACTCGATGCCGGCCATGCGCCGGAGCAGCTCGGCGACCTGTCGGCGCTTCCAGGCGAGCTGGGCGGGGTAGTCGAGGTTCTGGTACTGGCATCCGCCGCAGCGGCCGAACAGGGGGCAGAGCGGATCGACCCGGTCGGGACTGGGCCGCAGCACCTCGACGAGGTCGGCCTCGGAAAAGCTGGCGCTGTTGCGGAAGACGCGGGCCCTGACCCGCTCGCCCGGCAGGGCGTGGGAAACGAAAACGACCCATTCGCGGTGTCGACCGACTCCCTTTCCGAGATTGGTTAGGGATTCGATCTCGAGTTCGAGCTCCTCGTGGTAGTCGAAGGGTTCCGGGTGGAATCTGGGCGGCTTGCGGGACATGGCACTGAACCTGCTTGGGCAAAGGGCAAACTAGCCCGATTCGAGGAAGCCCGCTTTTGAATTTTCCAATCTGCCGTATGCTGACCGCGATGCCGCCGACCCCCAGTGCCCGCACCTCCGATCCGAACGAGATCGCCCTCGTCCTGGGCGCGTCCCATGGCGATCCCTTCTCCTTTCTAGGCCTGCACCCCAATCCGGCCGGTCCGGGCATGGCGCTGCGGGTCTTCCGCCCCTGCACGGCGGGGATCAAGGTCCTGGCCGACGGCGCGGAAGCGGTCGAGATGACGCGCCTGCGCCGCGAGGGGTTCTACGAGGCACTGTTCCCCGACCGCGACGGCCCCTTCGCCTACCGGCTCGTCTTCACCTTCGGCGAAGTCGTGACCGACCCGCTCGCCGATCCCTACTCCTTCGGACCGGTGCTGGGCGAACAGGATGTCTATTTCCACGGCGAAGGCACGCACCGCCGCCTCTGGGAGGCCATGGGAGCGCACCCCATGGCCCTCGGCGGGACCGAGGGGGTGGCCTTCGCCGTCTGGGCGCCGAACGCGCACCGCGTCAGCGTGGTCGGCGACTTCAACGGATGGGACGGGCGCGTCCATCCCATGCGCAACCACAACGGCGTCTGGGAGATCTTCCTGCCGCACCTCCAGCCCGGCGACCTCTACAAATACGAGATCGTCGGGGCGGACGGATCGCTCTTCGTCAAGAGCGATCCCTTCGCCTTCTTCTCCCAGCACGGTCCCGAGACCGCCAGCATCGTGCACGACCTGGACCGCTACGAATGGAAGGACGCGGACTGGCTGGCGCGCCGTGCCGCGACCGACCTCTACCGCGCCCCCATGTCGATCTACGAGGTCCATCTGGGGTCGTGGAAGCGGCGGCACGAGGAGGACGGACGCCATCTCGGCTACCTCGAGTTCGCCGACGAACTCGTCGACTACGTCGTGGACATGGGCTACACCCACATCGAGCTGATGCCGGTGGCGGAGTATCCCTACGACGGTTCCTGGGGATACCAGGGCTGCGGCTACTTCGCCCCGACAAGCCGCTTCGGCGCCCCCGACGAGTTCCGCGCCTTCGTCGACCGCTGCCACCAGCGCGGCATCGGGGTGATCCTCGACTGGGTGCCCGCCCACTTCCCCAAGGACGCCCACGGCCTGGCGCGCTTCGACGGCACGGCGCTCTACGAGCATGCCGACCCGCGCCAGGGCGAGCACGCCGACTGGGGCACCCTGATCTTCAACTACGGGCGCAACGAGGTGAGGAACTTCCTCGTCAACAACGCCGTCTTCTGGCTGCGGGAGTACCACATCGACGGCCTGCGCGTCGACGCCGTGGCCTCGATGCTCTATCTCGACTACTCGCGCGAGGGCGGGCAATGGATTCCCAACCAGCACGGGGGACGGGAGAACCTCGAGGCGATCGCCTTCCTCCGCGAGCTCAACCGCGTCTGCTACGAGGAATGTCCCGGCATCATGACCCTGGCCGAGGAGTCGACCGCCTTTCCCGGCGTGTCCCGGCCCGTCGACACCGGAGGCCTCGGCTTCGGCTTCAAGTGGAACATGGGCTGGATGAACGATTCGCTCCGCTACATGGCCCACGAGCCCGTCCATCGGAAGTACCATCACGGGCTGGCGACCTTCTCGATGATCTACGCCTACCACGAGAACTACGTCCTCGTCCTCAGCCACGACGAGGTCGTCCACGGAAAGGGATCGCTGCTCCAGAAGATGCCGGGCGACCGTTGGCAGCAGATGGCCAACGTCCGCCTTTTCCTCGCGTGGATGTTCGCCCATCCCGGGAAGAAGCTCCTCTTTCAAGGGCTCGACTTCGGCCAGTCCGAAGAGTGGAACCACGCCCAGAGCCTGCCCTGGCATCTCCTCGGCTACGAGGAGCACGGGGGCATCCAGCGCCTCGTGCGCGACTTGAACCGCATCTACGTTTCCGAACCCGCCCTGCACGAGCTCGACCACGAGCCCGGCGGCTTCGAATGGATCGACCACGACGACGCGAAGCACAGCCTCTTTCCCTTCGTCCGGCGCAGTCGCCAGGGCGAAACGGTCGTGGTGCTCGTGAACGCGACCCCGGTGCCGCGTCCCGGCTACCGCCTCGGCGTGCCGGAGGAGGGATTCTACGAGGAGATCCTCAACACCGACTCCTCGCTCTACGGCGGATCGAACGTCGGCTCCGCCGGAGGCATCCCCGCCCGGGCGCAGGAATCGCACGGGCGGCCCCACTCCATCCAGATCGACGTGCCGCCCCTGGGCGCGGTGTTCTTCAAGCGGCGGAAAGTGTAGAAGCGTAGCGGAGCAGGAAGGCAAGCAAGGCATTCCCTGGTCGTCCGGCTCCCAGTCTTCGGCTTCCGGGAATTCACTCCAGCTCGCCCGACCCGAGGGAGAGGATGGCGCCGGGATGGTCGCGGTGCTCGTGGTCCACTTCGAAGCCCCCGTCGTGCGCCGGG
>CAYMMC010000195.1:1556-6268 GCA_964391125.1 uncultured Akkermansia sp. | reverse complement strand
ACGGTCCTTAGATTCACCCCGCCGCTGGCCTCGAGAAGGGTGCCGGGGGAGAGCCGGTCGCGCAGGGCGACGGCCCGGGCGAGCTGCTCGTTGCTCATGTTGTCGAGGAGGATCTGGTCGATTCCGTCGATCTGGAGGAAGGCCTCGACCTGGTCGAGGCGGTCGGCTTCGAACTCGACGAGCAGGGCGGGATGCTCGCGCCGGAATTCGGCGATCTTGGCGGCGAGGTCGACGGGGTCGGCGTTCGCGACGAGGTGGTTGTCCTTCACCATGACGGCGTCGTGGAGCCCCATGCGATGGTTCGTGCCGCCCCCGTGGGCGACGGCGGCCTTCTCCAGCTCGCGCCAGCCCGGGGTCGTCTTCCGGGTGTCGAGGAGACGGGCCCGGGTGTGGGCGATGGCGGCGGCGTAGGCGCGGGTGACGGTGGCGACGCCGCCGAGGCGCTGGAGGAAGTTCAGCACGGTGCGCTCGGCGGAGAGGACCGAGCGGGTGGGGCCCTGGATCGTGGCGACGGGATCGCCCTTCTCCGCCGCGGCGCCGTCGGGGAGGTGGACCTCGTAGCGCAGCGCGGGATCGACGGCGAGGCAGACCTGGCGGGCGATGTCCTGGCCGGAGACGACGCAGGACTCGCGGCTGACGATGCGTCCGAGGGAGCGGTGGCTGGCGGCGACGAAATGGCGGCTGCTCAGGTCGCCCCGTTCGCCGAGGTCTTCGGCCAGGGCGAGTTCGACGAGAATGCGGCTGAGTCGGTTCATGGTTCGGGCGTGGAGGTGGGACCGAGGGTGAGGCGGCGGAAGAAGAGGCGGTCCATCTTCGGATCGAGGCGCTGGTAGAAGTCGACGAGGACGTGGACTTTCTGGTCGATGCGCGGATAGCGCCGGCAGAAGTCCCAGATCTCGGGGTTGGTGAAGAGGTGGGCGGCGGTTTCGTTGAGATCCTGCTCGATGGAGACCTGGTTGTAGGGGGTCAGGAACCCCAGCTTCATCAGCTCGGGGTCGAGTCTGAGAAGGCTGCTGCCGCTGCCTCCCGTCTTGCGCTGTTCGGCGGCGAGGACGCGGGTGGCTTCGCTGCGGTCGCCCTCCTGCTCCTCGATGATTCCGCCGGCGCGGTAGGTGAAGGCGGGGTCGTTGGCCGCGACCCAGCGCTCGCTGTCGAAGCGATCCTTGTTCCGCTTCAGGAGGATGGAGGAGAACTCGTGGTGGAAGCGTTGCTCGAAGCCGCTGGAGGTGAAGGTCTCGCGATAGACGAGAACGATGCGGCGGGTGTTCCCCATGTAGGTCCCTCCGTAGCTGACGTCGTAGAAGCTCAGGTCGCCGACCACGGCGACGCCGCCGAGGTGGCGTTGGCGGAGCGCGGCGGGGTATTTCGCGACGGCCGTCTCGAGGATGCCGAGGGCGGCGGGGCGGAGCCTCGCGTCGAGGGGCTCGATCTTGGCGTTGATGGGCGCCTCGATCCAGGGTCTGGGCAGGAAGGAGTGGTCTTCGGGAAAGGCGATCAACGGCTCCTCCGCGTCGAGGGCGCCGACCGCCGCCATCGCCCCGACGAGCGCCGCGACGAGGGAAGAAAACCGAAAGGGGGAGGGTCTCATGAGCGCAGTTTCTCCAGCCAAACCGCGAGCAGGGACAGGTCGGCGGGGGTGATCCCGCTGATCCGGCCGGCTTGGCCGAGGGTGCGGGGACGGATGGATTGAAGCTTCATCTGGGCCTCGCGCTTCAGCCCCGAAATGGCGAGGTAGTCGACCTCGTCGGGGATGCGCCGTCCGTCGGCGCGACGGGTCCGCTCGACGAGATCCTCCTGGCGGCGGATGTAGCCTTCGTATTTCACGTCGATCTCGACCAGGTCCCAGGTTTCGGTGGAGTGGGCGGCGCGGAGCTCGGCGGGGAGGTCGCCCCAGCTCGCCTCGGGGCGGCGGAGCCATTTCGCGAGCGAGCCCTCGGCGCGGTGGGTGGTCTCGAGGATCTGCCGCAGGGCCTCGACGCGCTCCCGCTTGCGCTGCGTGGCGGCGGCGAACTCGGGAGAGACCAAACCCGCCCTTTGCGCCGTCTCGCAGAGGCGCAGGTCGGCGTTGTCGTGGCGGAGCAGGAGCCGGTGCTCGGCCCGGCTCGTGAACATGCGGTAGGGCTCGTCGGTGCCTTTGGTGACGAGGTCGTCGATCATCACGCCGATGTAGGATTCGTCCCGGCCGAGGACGAGCTCGGGCTTGCCCGCCACCTTGAGGGCGGCGTTCGCCCCGGCGACGAGCCCCTGCCCGGCGGCCTCCTCGTAGCCCGAGGTGCCGTTGATCTGCCCGGCGAAGTAGAGTCCCGAGACGGTCTTCGTCTCGAGGGTGGGGTAGAGCTGGGTGGGCACGCAGTAGTCGTACTCCACCGCGTAGCCGGGGCGGACGATCTCGGCCTTCTCCAGGCCCGGAATCGCCCGGATGAAGCGGAGCTGGACGGAGAAGGGGAGGGAGGTGGAGACGCCGTTGACGTAGTATTCGAGCGTGTGCCGCCCCTCGGGCTCGAGAAAGACCTGATGGCGCTCCTTGTCGGCGAAGCGGACCACCTTGTCCTCGATCGAAGGACAGTAGCGGGGACCGACCCCTTCGATCTTGCCCGAATACATGGGCGACTGGTCGAGGTTGGCGAGGATGGTCTCGTGCGTTTCGGCGCCGGTGTAGGTGATCCAGCAGGGGAGTTGTTCCACGTGGAACGCCGGGTCGGACCAGCGGTTGAGAGTGAAGATCTCGCCTTCGCCGGCCGGTTCCAGACGCGAGCGGAAGGAGAAGAGCGGGGGAGGGGTGTCGCCGTCCTGCCGCTCGCATTTGGAGAAGTCGATGGAGCGTCCGTTGAGGCGGCAGGGGGTGCCGGTCTTGAAGCGCCGCACCTCGAAGCCGAGGCGGCGGAGATCGTCGCTCAGGGTCGAGGGGGCGTCGCCCATGCGTCCGCCCTGCTGGTTCTGCAGGCCGACGTGCATCAGTCCGCGCATGAAGGTGCCCGTGGTGATCACCACGGCCGCCGCCTCGTAGCGCACGCCGAGTTGGGTCTCGGCGCCGACGACCCGGTCGCCCTCGACAAGCAGGGAGGCGATGTTGCCCTGGTGCAGGACGAGGTTCGCCTCCCTCTCCAGAAGCCATTTCATCCGGAACTGGTAGGCCTTCTTGTCGCACTGCGCCCGGGGCGCCCGGACGCTGGGCCCCTTCTTCGCGTTCAAGGTGCGGAACTGGATGGCGGTGGCGTCCGTGTTCAGCGCCATCGCTCCTCCCAGAGCATCGATCTCGCGCACCATGTGCCATTTTCCGAGGCCTCCGATGGCCGGCTTGCAGGACATCTGGCCGAGGGTGTCCAGATTCTGGCTGAGCAGGGCGACGCGGGCGCCCAGCCGCGAGGCCGCCAAGGCCGCCTCGATGCCGGCGTGTCCTCCGCCAACGATCAGCACATCATATTTTTCGGGATACACGAACATCTTGAAGAACCTAAATGTTCCACGTGGAACGCGGCGGCAGAGGGCGCCGGGAATGAAAAAGGCCCTTTTCCCGGTTTCCTTCGGGGGCACTTTAAGCTACCGTTCGCCCCCTTCCAACTCCGGAGGGGCTTTTTCCTTACCGATGGCATCGAAAACCGCTACTCCGCCTGCCGTTCCCTTCGCCGACGCGCCCGTCAACGCCGCGCTGACCCCGGAGGAGAAGATCGAAATGCTCCGCACCATGGTCCGCATCCGGCGCTTCGAGCAGACCTCCTTGGAATACTACCAGGGCGACCACATCGGCGGATTCCTCCACCTCTACATCGGGCAGGAGTCCGTCGCCGTCGGCAGCA
This sequence comes from uncultured Akkermansia sp., assembly GCA_964391125.1. GTDB lineage: Bacteria > Verrucomicrobiota > Verrucomicrobiia > Verrucomicrobiales > DEV007 > Arctic95D-9. The sequence goes on along the minus strand of CAYMMC010000195.1, from coordinate 2,471 downwards.
TCTCCCTCCTCGGCGAGAACGACCACGTCATCACCGCCTATCGCGACCACGGGCACGCCCTCGCCGTCGGCATGGGCATGAACGAATGCATGGCCGAGCTCTTCGGGAAGAGGACCGGCTGTTCGAAGGGGAAGGGCGGCTCGATGCACTACTTCGCCCCCGACAAGAACTACTGGGGGGGGCACGGCATCGTCGGCGGCCAGACCCCCCTCGGCGCCGGGATCGCCTTCGCCCTGAAATACAAAGGCCTCAAAGGCTGCTGCCTCTGCTATCTCGGCGACGGCGCGGTGAACCAGGGCGCCTACCACGAGGCCCTCAACCTCGCCTCCCTCTGGGACCTTCCCGTGATCTACATCATCGAGAACAACGGCTACTCCATGGGCACCTCCCAGGCCCGCTCCTCCGCCCATCCGGCCGAGGGCCTCGCCGCCCGCGCCGAAGGCTACGCGATGGACTGGGCCAGGATCGACGGCGTTTCCCTCTACGAAATCCGCGCCGGGGTCCAGGCCGCCATCGAGCGCGCCCACAGCGAATCGCGCCCCACGATCCTCGAGATCATGACCTACCGCCACAAGGGGCATTCCGTCGCCGACGCCAACGCGGACAAGTATCGGACGAAGGAGGAGATCCAGAAGTACATCGACGAGCACGATCCCATCGAGTTCTGGAAGCGCACCCTCCTCGCCGAGGGCGTCATCGCCGAGGAGGACTACAAGCAGATCAACAAGGAGGCCGGCGCCGAGGCCAAGGCCTCCGCCGAGTTCGCCCTCAAAAGCCCCTTCCCCGACGAGTCGGAGATCTTCGACGACATCTACTGGGAAGTGGACAACCAAACCGCCGCCGGCCGCACCGGACGCCACTTCTTCCACGGCTGACCCGCCGCGAGCCGAGCTCCCCGCCATCCCGACCTTTTAC
>CAYMMC010000195.1:0-1456 GCA_964391125.1 uncultured Akkermansia sp. | reverse complement strand
GAGAACTCACCTACCGCGAAGCCCTCCGTGAAGGACTCGACGAAGAACTCGCCCGCGACGAGAACGTCGTCGTCATCGGCGAGGAAGTCGCCCAGTACAACGGCGCCTACAAAGTCACCGAAGGCCTCTGGAAGAAATGGGGCGACAAGCGCATCATCGACGCCCCCATCTCCGAGGCCGGCTTCATCGGCATGGGCATCGGCGCCTCCATGCTCGGCATCCGCCCGGTGATGGAGCTGATGTTCTACAGCTTCGCCTACGTCGCCTTCGACCAGATGATGAACAACGCCGCGACCTGCCGCTACATGTCCGGCGGGCTCCTCAACGTGCCCATCGTCGTGCGCGGCCCCGCCAACGGCGGCACCAACGTCGGCGCCACCCACTCGCACACGCCCGAGAACATCTTCGCCAACATGCCCGGCCTCAAGGTCGTGACCCCCTCCGATCCCCACGACGCCAAGGGCCTCATCAAGTCGGCGATCCGCGACAACGACCCCGTCTATTTCATGGAGAGCACCGTGCTCTACGGAATGAAGGGAATCGTCCCCTCGAACGACGAGATCGAGGGCGGCGAGCTGATCGTCCCCATCGGCAAGGCCAAGGTCAAGCGCGAGGGCGGCGACATTTCCCTCATCGCCCACGGGCGGGCCGTGCTCACTTCGCTCGCCGCCGCCGAGATCCTCGAGGAGCAGCACGGCATCTCCGCCGAGGTGGTCGATCTCCGCAGCATCCGCCCCCTTGACGAGGAGACCATTCTCGAATCCGTCCGCAAGACCCACCGCGCCATCTACATCGAGGAGAACAAGCCCTTCTGCGGAGTCGGCGCCCAGATCTCCTCGATGATCATGGAGCAGGCCTTCGACGATCTCGACGCCCCCGTGCTGCGCATCGCCAGCGCCGACGCCCCCGCCTTCTACAGCCCGCCCATCGAGAAGCTCCAGCTCCCCGTGCCCGAGGAGATCGTCGAGCGCGCCCTGACGATTTGCTGATTTGTCAGGGTCGATCCAAGAAACATCGTGAGGGCCTATCTTGACTGCTGCTGTTTCAACCGGCCGTTCGACGACCAGGCGCAGCTCCGCATCCGTCTCGAAGCCGAAGCCAAGCTGGCCATTCAGGAGGAGATTCGTTCGGGCAAAATGGAACTGGCATGGTCCTATATGATGGATTTCGAGAATGCGGCCAACCCCTTCGCCGAGCGCCGCGTCAGCATCGCCGAATGGAAAGACTTGGCCTCCGCCGATATCGGGGAAACCCCCGAAGTGCTCGAACTCGCGACTGATCTTCACGGGCGTCGCCGGTTGCCGAAGAAGAACGCGCTGCATGTGGCCTGTGCCGTCCGTTCGGGGTGCCGTGTTCTTTTCACCACGGACGACCGCGTCTTGAAAAAGCGCGACGTGGTCGTGGAGATTGCGATTCGCAACCCCCTCGACTATGCTGCCGGAACTCTGGAGCCGAC
>CAYMMC010000194.1:0-6309 GCA_964391125.1 uncultured Akkermansia sp. | reverse complement strand
AGGAGGTCAGCGCTTCGCTCTCCGGCATGGGCGTGAAGCTGGTCGCCTACCACGGCGGCATGGAGGACAAGGACCGGGAATGGGCCCAGAACGTCTTCCTCGACCGCAGCTACGACGTCGTCGTCGCGACGAACGCCTTCGGAATGGGCATCGACCGGCCGGACGTGCGCTTCGTGGCCCACTTCGACGTGCCGGGCAGCATCGAGGCCTACTACCAGGAGGCCGGACGCGCCGGACGCGACGGCGAGCCGGCCGAATGCGAGCTGCTCTTCAACTACGCCGACACCCGCACCCAGGAGTTCTTCATCGAGGGGAACAATCCCGGCGCCGGCGTCATCCGCGACCTCTACGCCGCCGTGCGAAAGCTGTCCGGCCCGGCCAACGAAGGCGTCCTCCTCACCATCCAGGAGCTGACCGAAACGCTGAACCTGAAGAACAGCATGCAGGTGAGCAGCGCCATCTCCCATCTCGTGCGCGGCGGGCACATCGAGCGCTACGACGTGCCCGGCGAGCGCGCCCGCGGCACCCGCCTCGCCGATCCCGCCGTCTCCGTCGGCGATCTCCCCGTCGACGAGGAAGCCTTGACGGAAAAGGACCGGCGCGACCGCTCCAAGCTCGAGGCGATGGTCAAGTTCTGCTACGACCACCAGACCTGCCGCCAGCGCTGGATCCTCGAATACTTCGGCGAGAGCGAGTCCTCGCCCTGCGGCACCTGCGACTTCTGCACCGAGGACCGCCATCGCGACCGGCGCAGTCCCAGCGACGAGGAGTTTCTGATCGTGCAGAAGGCCCTCAGCGGCATCGCGCGCACCTGCGCCCGGACGCAGGCGGGGGATTGGGAAGGCCGTTTCGGCAAGGGCAAGATCGTCGCCATGCTGACCGGGGCGAAATCCGCCGATCTCGCCGCCGCCCGCCTCGACACCCTGAGCACCTTCGGCCTTCTGAAGGAGGAGGGGTCGGCCTACGTCTCCGCCCTGCTCGCCGAGATGGAGAGGGCCGGGCTCGTCGCGACGCGGAAGACGCCCTACCCGCTGCTCGGCCTGACCCGCCGCGGGGCGGCGGCGATGAAGGGGGACCGCCACTTCCAGATGGCCTGGCCCGACCGCGCCCGCCCCGGCAAACCCGGCGAGGCGAAGGAGACGGCCCGGGATCTGGAGGGTCTGGCCTTCGACGAGACCCTCTTCGACCGTCTCAAGGAGGTGCGGAAGCGCCTCGCCGAGGAGGCGGGGAACGTGCCGCCCTACGTCGTCTTCGGCAATCAGGTGCTCGAATGCTTCACCCGTCTGAGGCCGGTCACCGAGGCCCAGGCCCTGAAGATCCACGGCGTCGGCAAGGTGAAGGCGGAACGCTATCTGGCGCCCTTTCTGGAAGCGATCCGGGAGTTCGAGGAGGAGCGGGGGTAGGGGTCGCGCGGTCCGCGCGGGCGTTCGGGCCACCCTCGGGCGGCGCGGCGGCGAGCGGGGTGGGGACGAGAGCGCAGGCCGCTTCGAGCGCTTCCAGTCTTCGAGCCGGAGGCGTCCGATTCGTCTCGACCTGGGAAGTCCGGCGACGCTAATCTGGCTCGACCATGTCGTCGCCTCCCCATTCGCCGACGCAGCTCCGTCGTTTTCGACCCGTTGGCTGCTCTGCGTTCTTCGCGTGCCTCGCCCTCCTGCTGCCCTTGGCGGTTCTCCTCTACAACTGGCAGGCCGAACGCGCCTTGAGACGCCATGTGGCCCGGCTGGAGGCTCTGGGGGAAACGCTCAGGATCGAGGATTTGAAACCGAATCCGCCGATCCCGCCGGAGGAAAGCCTGGCCGGTCATCCCTTCGTCCGGGAGTTGGTCGCCGAGTCGGCCACGCGCGAGGAGCACGGGTTCGATCCCGCGTTGCGGATGGACCGCCTCTCCCTCCGCGGCATACCCGGCATCGTGGCCGGCACGCCCAGAAGGACGACGATCCGCTACTTCGGCGGCAGGGATCTGCCGGAGTTCTCGCCTTCCCTCGACGAGGCCGCCGCCGCGAGGGCCATCCTCGAGTATTGCGGAGCGCTCGCGCCGGACTTGGATTCCTTCGCCGAAGCGGCCCGCCGCCCCGTCTCGCATTTCGACCTGCGCTACGAGGAAGGCTTCGCCCTGTCGATGCCGGAGCTGGTGCCGCTCCGAAACGTGGCGGATCTCATCGCCATGCGCGCAAAGGCCGCGTTGATTCTCGGAGACTCGGACAGGGCGGCGGAGGACGCCATCACCTTGATGCGCTTGTCGGAACATCTCCGGGAGGAGCCCTCCGTGATTCCCCAACTTGTCCGAGCTGCCATCGGCGACCAGGCCGTCGGGGTGCTTCACGAAGGGCTCCGGCGTGCCGCATGGGATGCCGCGGCGCTGGAGAGGCTCTCGGGCGAGATGGGCGATCCCGCCTACGACGTCGGATTCCTGCGCGCCATGCGGATGGAGCGGGCGGGTTTCATGAAGGCGATGCGGGAGCTGAGGCGCAATCCGGGATCCCTCCTCGAGGACATGGAGCAGACGTGGTTTGGCAAAGGGCTTTCGGGACTTTTCGCCCAGCCCGTGAAGGGATGGGCTTCGGACAACGCCCGGCGTCATTCCGAAATTCTGCAAGAAAAGGCGCTGTCCGACCCTTCGGGCTCGCCGGTGCATTCGGGATTCCGCATGGATTCCCTGGAGGAGCCCGTCATGGCGATCGCCCGGAACCCGGTCCAAAAATACCGCTATCTCCTCGCCGCCGGTGCCATGCCTGTCTTAGAGACGATTTCCCATCGCCTTCTCCGTTCGGGCGTCTACTCCGACCACGCCCGTCTTGCCCTGGCCTTGGAAGCGCATCGACTCGTCCAAGGCCGCCTCCCCGATTCCCTGGCAGACCTGCCGTCCGGGCTCCCTGTCACGGACCCCATCACCGGCGAGCCCTATCGCTACGGAATCCTCCCCGACGGCGCCTACCAGCTCTACAGCGTCGGGTCCAACCGCCTCGACGAGGGCGGGATGCTGAAGAAGGACCGCAACGCCGGGGACTGGGTCTGGCGGCTCGCGATTCCGGAGGACTTCGACCCCGAGGACTACGCGGAGTAGTTGGTTTGGGCCTCGTTGTTTAAATTTATGGAAATTATCAATTTATGTGCAACGGTTTCCGCATGTCCGACTGCCTGCAGCTGGTCGACCAGTTCGACCGGATCGAAGCTTCGCTTGAGGAATGGACCGCTTTCGCCGAACGCTGTCGGCTGGCGGCGCCGTTCTGCCAGCCCTCGGTGTGGGGGGCTTGGCTGTGTGCGCACCGCGAATACGAGCCCGCCGTCTTCGAATGGAGAAGGGGCGGGGAGCTGTGCGCGCTGATCCCCATGTTCCGGCATGGGCGGGTGCTGGAAACGGCGGGCGGGCAGCATCTGGACTATCAGGACGTCGCGGCCCACGGGGTGGGGGACGCCTCGGATGCACTTTGCGCCCTGATCGAGCAAGAGCGTGGACGCAGCTCGGTGATCGTCTTTTCCAAGGTGGCCGAGGGATCGATGCTGGCGGCGGCGACGGGCGACGCCCGTCTCGGAGAGGGGGGACACCTCGAGGAGCGCTATTGGAGCCGCTGCCTCGTCGCGGAGATCGGGGCGGGGGACGGGGGCGAGTTCTCGCAGCTCCTTCCCGCGAGACAGCGCAAGGATTATCGAAACGCCGCGCGCCGCCTGGCGGAAGCCTTGCCGAACCATTGCGTCGAGCACCACGGCCCCGGCGGCTTCGATGCCGCCCTGCTCGAGGAGGCGGGCGCCCTGCACCGGGACAGCCAGCATCGCAAGACCGGTCCCTCCGTCTTCGCCAGCCCCGCCTATCTCGACTTTCTCCGGACCCAGGCGGCAGCGGGGATGCCGCTTTGCCTTTCGCTGCTGCGGGAACGCCCCGGTGGCCCCCTCGTCGCCTTCCACCTCGGCTATTTCGGCAACGACACCTTCTTCCACTACCTCACCGCCTATGCCGACGCCCATGCGAAGCTCTCCCCGGGGCGCTGGCTCCTCGTCGACGCCCTGCGCCATTGGCACGGGCGGTCGCAAAGCGGGCGGCTGCGCTTCGACATGCTGTGCGGGGAGGAGGACTACAAGTCCCGCTGGCCGGCTGCGCCCTACTTCGTCTCGAAGATCGTCGTGCTGCCCCGGCGGCTCGCGAATCTCCCCCGCGCGTTGGCCTATTCGGCCGTGTATGGGTTGAAGAACGCCAAGAACCGCCACCTGCTCCGCCGCCCCAGCCAGTTCTGTCGCGATCCCGATCCTTCGGTGATTGCGCTGCCGCGGTAGGACAAGGACGGGCCAAGGCAAAGGGGCGACGGCGCGGGCGGACTGTCTCAAGGCGCGCGACCCCTCATTCCCGGCTTTCCGCCGCCGGAGGCAGCACCCGCAGGTAGGCGCGGATCTCGCGACCGGTGGCTCCCTCGACGGCTCGGATCTCCCAGAGGCCGGGGCGGTCGTTGGGGGCGAGATCGAGCTTCACTTTCAGGACGCCGCCGGCCGCGCCGTAGTGGCCGTTCGGTTCGGCGGACGCTCCCTCGGGATCGAGGATGCGCAGCTCGACGGGCACGACGGCGTCCACGGGCTTGCCGTCGGCGTCGGCGACGGTCACGGCGATCTCGATGGATTGGCCAAGGGCGGCGCTGTCGGGCGCGGCGAGGTCGAGGCGCTCGACGGCTTTGCCGCTGACCATCAGCAGGCGGCCTTCGCAGGGGCCGAGCGAGAGGGGGATGGCGAGCTGTCCGTCCTCCTCCACGGTGGCGGGCAGCTTGCGGCGGGCGAGCAGGTCGTAGGCGTGGCCGCCGCCCTCGCGGCTCAGCCGCAGGACGGTGTCGGAGGGCAGGCCGTCCTCCATCACCCGTCCGTAGCCGCCGACGTAGGCGCCGGCCTCGCGGCGGTCGTTGATGGCGAAGACATAGTCGGCCGATCCGGCGGCGCGGCGGCGCGTCAGGACGTCGGGATTGTCGGAGGCGAGGGGCCAGCGGTAGCCGGCGGCGGCGAGGTCGGTGCGCAGGGTTTCCGAAAGGGCCGCCAGCGCGTCGAAGTCGGCTTTCGCGGCGTTGGTCCGCCGGTAGCGCGGCACGAGGATGTCGGGCTGGATCGCGGGGCAGAGCTCCTCGTCCCCGACGACGATGCCCCCGGCCTTCTGGAAGGCGAGCACCGCCGCGACGACCGGTTCCGTGAGCACGTCGCAATCGCCCATCACCAGCACCTTCGTGCCCCCGAGCCCCTCGTCGAGGAGCGTTTCCTCGTAGATCACCTCGGGCTGCATTTGGGCGCGGACGAGCACTTGGTAGAGGTCGCCGGCCCAGCTCCGGCCCCAGCCGTAGGTGCCGCGCCGGGCGAACATCTGCGAAGTGAAGCTTTCCAGGAAGGCGACGTCGGCGGGCGGGTCGGGGACCTGCAACAAGGTGGGGCCGAGAGGCTCCACGACCTCGGCGACGAGGCGCTTCAGTTCGGGCGCGGCGTTGGGATTGGTGAAGACGTAGCCGCCCGGCGGGTCCACCGGCACGAGCGATCCCCATCCATGGTACATGAGGCCGGACACGGGACGGGCCAGCTTCAGCCACAGCGCCTCCCGCAGATGCATGGGGGCGATGGTGATGTAGGCGGCGCCCGGGTCCTGGTCCACCCAGGGCGACTCCTCGCCTTGCTCCTGCTTGCCGGATGGGGCGGTCTGGGAGCGGTACCAGATGATCTGAGTCATCTTCATCACCCGCTGCCCGAGTCCGTTGGCCCGGGCCATGGCGAAGAGCTCGTCGGTGCAGAGCCCGATGCGCACGGGATCGGGATAGGTGTAGGTCCAGTGCGACAGCACATCGACCGAGCCGCCGCTGCCGCCGATGCTGGGGACGCGGACGGCGGGGTCGAAGAAGGTCCAGAAGTCCTCCCGAGCCACGCTCTCGTGCAGGCCCTCGTGAAGCCGGGTATGCAGAGCGTTCCAGCCGTCGCCTTCGGTCCAGAACCAGCGGTAGAAGGCCAGGCGGGGATCGTCGTCGGGCAGGACCGGGTTCTCGGGGAACCCGGGCAGCTTGGTGTGGTCGAGGCCGTTTTTGATCTTCGCCTCCTCGGGAATCTCCAGTCCCAGGGACTTGCGGGCGGCCTCGACTTCGATGGGGTGGAAGGAAAGCTGCGAGTGGTCGCGGACCTCGGTGCTGGCAAGGACCGCCGCGAAGGCCGGGTGATCGCCGTAGGCGCGGCCCAACGAGGTCCCCGCGTCGTGGAAGAACTGTTGCACGCGGGGGAAAAGGCCGCCGATGTGGGTGTTCTCGTAGGGGCGGCGCTCGCGGTCGGCCCGCAAGTAGGGTGCGCCGTCCTTGGAGATTTTCA
>CAYMMC010000193.1:0-6309 GCA_964391125.1 uncultured Akkermansia sp. | reverse complement strand
GCGGTAGATCTTCGGCGCCAGCAGGACGTAGGCGAGCGCGATCCCGACGAATCCAAGGGCGATCAGCATGGCGAGCCAGAGCCGTCGCCGCACCACGGTGGCCAGCCGGCCCAGGTCCAGCGTGGGAAAGCCCGGGAAGAGGGCTTCAGAGGAGGCCGGTTGGGAGGGCCCTGCACCGAATTGATTCATTCTCGAGCCGCGAAGGCGTGGATTTTCCGGGACGAACTTATCTCGTATTGGTGAAACGTTGGGACCTTACTTCAGGCGCTGGCTTTATTCAAGACTTTTGTAAAATTTTCATATTTTTCATAATCGAGACTTGCCGACGTTCAATCGATGGAAACGATCAATTTCCCCAATCCTCTCCGACCGAGAGTTTGCATGAAAGGCGAGAAAGAGTAAGCTCCCCGTTTTGGCGAGGCGACGCCGGAGCGGGGACGACCGCGAAGCCGGGCCGCGCCCTTCCGCCCGCGCTCCCCCACCCCGTTTCCACGCCCGATCTCCCACGGATGAACCTCCGCCCGTTCCTTGCTCTGCCGCTCCTCCTGCTCTCGGCCGTCCCCGCCCTCGCCCAGGACGCGCCGGCGCCGGCGCCGAGCTACACCCAGACGATGCTCGACTACTTCCTGGAGGGCGGCCCGGTGCTGATGAGCTTCCTCGCCGGGCTCTCCTTCCTCACCGTGCTCCTCATCGTCTTCTACGTCTTCACCATCCGGCAGGGCAGCGTGGTCAGCGACAAGTTCATGAACGCGGCCGACGCCCTCATCCGCAAGCAGGACTACCTCGGCCTCATCGCCGTCTGCAACCGCGAGAACGAGTGCATCGCCCGCATCGTCTACAAGACCCTCGACTTCGCCACCAAGAACCCCACCGCCAGCTTCGACGAGGTCCGCGAAGTGACCGAGGCCGAGGGCACCCGGCAGGCCAGCATCCTCACCAACCGGGTCGGCTTCCTCAACGACATCGGCCGCATCGCCCCCATGGTCGGCCTGCTCGGCACCATCGTGGGGATGATCAAGGCCTTCGAGGGGATCGGCAAGTCCTCCGGCGTCCAGCACATGGAGCTCGCCCCCGGCGTCGCCCAGGCGCTCATCACCACGGCGGCGGGACTGATCATCAGCATCACCGCCCTCATCTTCTACTCGCTCTTCCGCAGCAAGCTGCAGAAGCTGATCGCCGAGCTGGAGGCGGCCATGACCCACATCATGGCCCTGCTGGCGGCCCAGTACAAACGGGCCAACTACCGCGCCTCCGCCCGCCGCGAGGCCGCCGAGGACTGAGCGCCCCCCTCCCTCCTCCGCACGACGCCGATGAAGTTCCGCGACATCAACTCCGAATGGCAGGCCGCCGACCTGGAGCTCGCCCCGATGGTCGACGTCGTCTTCCAGCTCCTCATCTTCTTCATCGTCACCTGGCAGTTCGCCCGCTTCGAGCGCGACATGGACATCTCCGTGCCCGCGGCGGAGCAGGCGGCCAACAAGGACCGCCAGGCCGGCGAAATCATCATCAACGTCCGCAAGGACGGCACCGTCGTCCTGAACGGGCTCGTCACGAGCGGGGACGACCTCCTCGCCAAGCTCAAGGCCATCTCCGAAACCTACCCCGACCAGGCCGTCATCCTCCGCGGCTCGGCGGAGGCCGACTTCCAGTCCATCATCGACGTGCTGGACGTGATCAAGGAGGCCGGAATCTGGAACGTGGCCTTCGCCACGACCCGCCCCGAATCGTAACATGCGGCGGGCCACGCCCGTCCCTCCCCGCGCCCCGCGCCATGTCCGAGCCCGATTCGTCTTCCTCCCGCCCCCGGAACGCCGCCTCGCCGGTCCTCCTCGCCGCCCTCCTCTTCCTGCTGCCGGCCCCGGCCGCCTTCCCGCAGGACCAGCCCGCCCGGCCGCGCCCCGTCGAGGACATCCTCGCCTACGCCGATCTCCTCTACGGCAAGGAGCAATACGCCCTCGCCGCGCAGCAGTACCAGGTCTTCATCCGCGAGCATCGCGAGAGCCCCAACCTCCAGACCGCCTGGTTCCGGCTCGGCGAATGCTATCTGAAGGTCGACCAGCCGGAGGACGCCGCCACCAGCTTCAACTACCTCGTCAACACCTACAAGAGGGGCCCCTTCGTCGGATCGGCCGCCTACCGCCTCGCCGTGCTGCGCTTCAACGCGAAGGACCACCGCAACGCCCTCGCCTACTTCAAGCTGGCCAAGGACGAGCTCTCCGATCCCGCCGCCAAGCTCCAGGCGCATTTCTACTACGCCCGGTCCCTCCAGCTCACCGGCCAGGCGAAGGAGGCCCTCGCCAACTTCGAGGCCGTGCTCGCCGCGCAGCCCGCCGACGAAAACCCCTTCCTCGAGCGCAGCCTTCTGGAAAGCGCCCGCCTCCTCTTCGAGCTGGGGGACACCGCCAAGTCGCTGGAGCGTTTCCAGACCCTCGCGGCGAACGCCTCCACCCCCGAATTCAGGGAGGAGGCCGTCGTCCGCGGAGGGCTCATGGCCGCCGAGGCGGGACAGCCCGAACTGAGCGAACAGCTCCTCGCCGAGGCGCTCAAGCTGCCCGACGACAGCCCCTGGAAGTCGCTGGCCCACACCGGCGCCATCTTCAACGCCTTCACCCGGGGGGACCACGACCGCGTCGTCGGCCTCTACAACACCGGCGCCAACATCGGCGGAGCCGCCGCCCAGGACGAATCCCGGCCCAAGATGCTCCTCGTCGTCGGCCATTCCTTCCGCATCAAGGGCGACGAGGAATCCGCCCTGCGCCTCTACACCCTCGTCGAAAGCCGCTACCCCGAGCGCGCCGAAGGCGCCGAGGCGGGCTACCGCAAGGTCCAGCTGCTCCACCAGCAGGGCGATCCCGGCCTGCCCGCCGCAGTCCGCGCCTTCGCCGAACGCCAGGCGAAGTTCGACGGCGAAAGCCACTACATCGACATGGCCTGGCTCATGGCCGCCGAATGGCACTTCGCCCAGGCCGAGAGCTCCGCCAGCGGCCCCGGATCGGACTTCGCCAAAAAGCACTACAAGGACGCCGCCGCCGCCTACCGCAAGGTCCGCAGCGACAAGGTCGACGAAAAATACCTCGAAGCCCGCCTCTACAAGCAGGGATGGGCCGAGATCGAGTCCGGCGACACCGCCGAGGGCATCATCACCCTCTCGCGCTTCGTCCAGCACCATGCCAAAAGCCCCCTCGCCTCCTCCGCCCTGGCCAAGCGGGCCATGGCCTACCAGGCGCAGGAGGACCACCAGTTCGCCCTCGGCGACTACCTCGACATCGCCAAGCGCTACCCCGACTCGCCGGAGCTCGAATTCGCCCTCCAGCAAACCGCCCTCATCTACGCCCATCTGCGCAAGATCCCCGAGACGATCGAGGCCTACCGGAACCTCCTCGCCAAGTTCCCCGAGACCGAAGGCGCGGGCGAGGCCCACTACTGGATCGGCGTGGGGCATTTCGACGTCGAGGAATACGGGCAGGCCCTCGCCGAACTCGCCAAGGCAAGGGAGCTGGACCCCACCCTCGACGACAAGACCACCCTGCGCATCGTCATCTCCCACTACCAGCTCGAGCAGATCCCCCAGCTCGCCGTCGAGGCCCGCCGCTACCTCGAGAACGCCCCCAAGGCGTCGGCCGAAGGCGAAGCCGCGCCCAAGCGCCCCGCCATCCCCCCCCAGATCATCGAATACCTCGGCCGCAAGCTGGCCGGGGAGGAGCAATGGGAGGACGCCGAATTGTTCCTCGCCTCCATCGCGAATCCCGAGCATCCCGAAAAGACCAGCGCGCCGGTCTGGCGGCTGCTCGGGGAGAGCCGGGCCAAGCTGGAGAAGCACGCCACAGCCATCCTCGCCTACGATCAGTTCCTCCTCCAGACCGAACGCCCCAGCGAGCGGGCCTCCGCCTACCTCGAACGCGGGCTTTCCCAGCTCGCCCTGGGGGACTTCGACGCCGCCCGCGCCAGCGCCCAGGAGAGCCTGCGCTCGCAGAAGGAGGGCCGCACCAACGCCGAGGCCCGCCTCCTCCTCGGCGACATCGCCGCCGCCCAGGGGGACCTCGACGCCGCCGTGAAGGACTACCTGGTCGTCAGCCAGATCTTCATGGATCCCGAGATCACCCCCCGGGCGCTCGACAAGGCCATCGCCGCCTACCGCAGCCTCGGCAACCAGGCCAAGGCGCAGGAGCTGACCGCGCAGCTCAGCAACGCCTACCCCGACTACGAGCCGCCGGCCTCCCGGCGCTGAGCTCGCGCCGTCGATGCGGTCTCGCCCGGGACGGTACGCATCCCCGCCGCCCCGCCCCCGGCGATCCATGCTAGCCTGCATGACCCCTTCGGAGACCACCATGATCAGCCGCCGCCGCTTGCTCCACGCCGCCCCCGCAGCCTTCGTCCTGGCCGCGGCGGGGCGCAGCTCCCACGGCCGGGATGCCCTGCCCCCCACCCGGCCGATCACCCGCGGCCCGGGCCACCACTGGTTCGGCTATTACGACAAGCAGCAGTTCGACCCGACGAATCGCTTCGTCCTCGGCATGCGCGTCGAGTTCGAGCACCGCTCCCCATCGCCCGACGATGTCGTCGAAATCGGCATGGTCGACCTCGAGGAGAAGGACCTCTGGATCCCCCTCGGGAAGAGCCGCGCCTGGAATTGGCAGCAGGGATGCATGCTGCAATGGCTGCCGGGCTCGGAATCCACCGTGATCTGGAACGACCGCGAACACGACCGCTACGTGTGCCACCTCCTCGACGTGAAGACGGGCGACCGCCGCACCGTGCCGCATCCGGTCTACTCGGTCAGCCCCGACGGGACCTCGGCGGTGACGCCCGACTTCGCGCGGATCGCCGATGTGCGCCCCGGCTACGGATACGCAGGACTCCCCGACCCGCACGCGGACGATCTCGCCCCGCAGGATTCGGGAATCTTCCGAATCGACCTCGCAACGGGCGAGTCCCGGCTGATTCTCCCCCTCGCCGACATCGCGGCGCTCGGGGAGATCCCCCGCCCCGCCCCGGGGATCAAACACTACTTCAACCACCTTCTCTACAATCCCGACGGGACCCGCTTCATCGCCCTGCACCGCTGGCGCTATCCCGACGGCAGCCGCCTCACCCGGCTGATCACGGCGGCTCCCGACGGCGGCGACGTCCGCATCGTGATTCCCAACGGCTACGCCTCCCACTTCATCTGGCGCGACCCCGGCCATCTTCTCTCCCAGGCGAAGGACTGGCTGGGGAACGACCAATGGGGAAATTTCCTCTTCGCGGACAGGGACTCCGGCGTGATCGAGGAAATCGGGCGGGGCGCGCTCGATGCCGGCGGGCACTTCAGCTATCTGAGAGACGGAGAATGGCTCCTCAGCGACACCTATCCGAAGGGGCCGGAACGGCTCCAGACGCCGCATCTCTACCATCTTGCCTCGAACCGTCGCTTCGACCTGGGGCACTTCCCGCTCCCCAAGCCTTACGCCGGGGAATGGCGGGTCGACACCCACCCTCGCCTGAGCCGCGACGAGAAGCTCGTCTGCATCGACGCCCCCCACCAAGGGCAGGGCAGGCAGATGCATCTCATCGAGATTTCCGGCATCCAGGGATGATCCCCCTCCGACGGCGTCCGTCCGACCGAATCGGACGCGGCGTGGTTCGGACCGGCGAGATGGGTAACAGTTTGACCGGGGACATGGGTAACAGTTATGGGGCGGATGATGCCCTGGAAAACTGCGACCCAAATGGAACAAAGACAACAACTTGCCATCCTCGAAAAACCTCGCCGGGAAATTCATTTGCGAGTAGGATACCGAAAAACCCGCCCTCCTCACAACGATGGCCAGCCTCGCTCCTATCGCCGAAACGACCCACGAGCCGCGCCGCCATCGCATCACCGGCCTCGTGAAGCGGGCAAAAAGGATCGCGGGCATCCTGCCCGTGGCCCGTTCCGGCGCGACCGAACCGAAGCCCGCCGCCCCTGCGCTCCAGGAGCCCGCCAACAACACCGGCCAGCAGATTCGACGCTTCCCCAGGATGCCGGTGAAAGCACTGCCAAGCGAAGTCAAACAATGGAAATTCTCACGAATGCGTGAGCCCGGCCAAAAGAAGAAATGAAATTTGGAATTCGTGCCCTGACCCCGTCTGACAAGCGCAATCGGAAAACTTCCTAATTGCCATTGCAAAGGGTCAGCGTCTTCTGTCGTTGTTAACGTTACGAAGGAATGAGGAAAGCCAGTTTGAGAATTTTGTTCTTGCTTGCCCTTGGGTCAGTATGCTGCTCCAGGCAAGTTGATCGCAAGTTTTTGGCGAGTCAAAACGCCATTAACACAAGCTATTCTTATA
>CAYMMC010000192.1:0-6315 GCA_964391125.1 uncultured Akkermansia sp. | reverse complement strand
CTCCTCCGCTGGATCGCCGAGGGCGCCCCGCTCGACCTGCCCGGCGAGCCCTCGCTCGTCGCCCTGGAGGCGGCGCCCCGGGAGCAAGTGCTCTTCGCCCCCGAGGATTCCCTCCGGATCTCCGTGTCGGCGCGCTACTCCGACGGCTCGGTCCGCGACGTGAACCGCTGGGCCATCTACGAGCCCACGGTCCTCAACGTCGAAGTCGATTCCGACGGAAACGTCAAGAGCCTCCAGCCCGGCGAGACCACGGTGAACATCCGCTACCTCGGCCTCCAGGCGCCCGTGAGCCTCGCCTTCGTGCCGGAGCGCCCCGACTTCGTCTGGAGCGATCCCCCCGCCCGCAACTTCATCGACGAGGCCCTGCAGGCGAAATGGAAGACCCTGCGGATCAATCCCTCGGCGCCCTGCGACGACGCCACCTACGCCCGGCGGGTCCATCTCGACCTGACCGGGCTCATCCCGTCCGAGGAGGAGGCCCGCGCCTTCGTCGCCGACCCCGATCCCGGCAAGCGGGCCAAGCTCGTCGACGCGCTGCTGCAGCGGCCCGAGTTCGCCGACTTCTGGGCTCTGAAATGGGCCGACCTGCTCCGGGTCGAGGAGAAGGTGCTGGACCGCAAGGGCGTCGCCGCCTTCCACGGATGGATCCGGAAGTCCGTCGCGGAGAACCAGCCGATCGACCGCTTCGCCCGCGAAGTGGTCTCCTCGCTGGGCAGCACCTACGAGGTGGCGGCGGCGAACTACTACCGCGCCCTCCGCAGCCCCGACCAGCGGGCCGAGGCCATCGCCCAGATCTTCCTCGGGGTGCGGCTGAACTGCGCCAAATGCCACAACCACCCCTCGGAGCGGTGGACCATGGACGACTACTACGAGTTCTCCGCCGTCTTCGACGGCATCGACTACGACATCAAGGAGAACAAGCGCTTCGACAAGAACGACAAGAACAACTTCGTCGGCGAGCAGGTCGTGCAGTTCGTCGACAAGTTCGGGCTGAAGGACCCCCGCACCGGGGAGAGGCCGAAGGCGCGGCTGCTCGGGGAGAGCGAGGAGCTCGCCTCGGATCCGGATCGGCTGGAGAAGCTCGCCCGCTGGATGACCTCGCCGGACCATCCCCTCTTCGCCAAGGTGCAGATCAACCGCATCTGGTTCCACCTGATGGGGCGCGGCCTCGTCGATCCCGTCGACGACTTCCGCGCCACCAACCCGCCCTCGAATCCGGCCCTCCTCGAGGCCCTCGCCGCCGATTTCGTGGAGAGCGGCTTCGACCTCCGCCACGCCATCCGCACGATCTGCGCCTCGCAGGCCTACCAGCTCGGCGCGGAGCCGAACGCGACGAACTTCGACGACGAGATCAACTTCGCCCGCGCCCTGCCCCGCCGCCTCGGGGCCGAGCAGCTCCTCGACTCGGTCCACCTCGCGCTGATGGGACGGGAGGGCCGCCCCCGCTTCGAGGGCTACGAGGAGCCCATGCGGGCCGCGCAGCTCCCCGGGGTGCAGGCGGTCTACCGGCCGAAGCAGCCCACCGACGGGGACCGCTTCGTCCGGCTCTTCGGCAAGCCGCCCCGCCTCACCAATTCCGACACCGAGCGCGCCTCCGACACCTCGCTGGCCCAGGTGTTCGAACTCACCAGCGGGGCCACCTTGAACAAGCTCCTCGCCCAGGAGGGCAACGTCCTCGACCGCCTCCTCGCGTCCGGACGGAGCGACGGCGAGATCGTCGAGACCCTCTACTGGAGCATCCTCACCCGAGCGCCCTCCGGGGAGGAGCTGAGCGCCACCGAAAGCCACCTCTCCCCGGCGGAGGACCGCCGCGTCGCGCTCGAGGACATCGCCTGGGCCCTGCTGAACGCCAAGGAGTTCCTGCTGAGGTGACGAAGGCGGCGAGCCCATTTCCCTCATTCCGATGAAATCCCCTTCCTGCCCCGGCTTCGACCACCTCCGCCTCACCCGCCGCCAGCTCATCAAGGCCGGCGGCATGGGGGCGCTCGGCCTCACCCTGCCGAAGATCCTGGCCGGCAGCGAATACCCCGGCGGCCGGCCTCCGGCGCGGGCGAAGTCGGTCATCTTCCTGTTCCAATGGGGCGGCCCCTCGCACCTCGACATGTTCGACCTGAAGCCCGACGCGCCCTCCGAATACCGCAGCCCGCACAAGCCCATCCTCACCAGCAACCCCGACCTGCTCACCAGCGAGCACCTCCCCCGCGTCGCCAAGATCATGGACCGCTTCACCGTGATCCGCTCGGTGACGCACAACATGAAGAACCACAACTCGGCCGGCTACTACGCCCTCTCCGGGCACGCCCCGCCGACCGACGACCAGCGGCTCCGCGACTCCATCGACCTGCGCCCCTCCTACGGCTCCGTGGTGGACCGCTTCGCCCCGAACCCCATCGGCGGCCTGCCGACCTTCGTGAGCTTCCCCCACGTCGTCGCCGACGGCTCGCGCACGCCGGGACAGGGCGCCAGCTTCCTCGGAAAGCGGCACGATCCCCTCTTCGTCCCGCGCAACCCCAACGACCCGAACTTCACCCTGCCCGAGCTGAGCCTGCCCGACAACCTCAGCATCGACCGCCTCCACGCCCGCCGCGGCCTGCAGGAGCTGATCGACCGGCAGGCCCGTCTCCTCGACCATTCCGCCGAGGCGCGGGGGCTCGACGACTACTACAAGAACGCCATCGCCATGCTGAACAGCGCGCGCGTCCGCGAGGCCTTCGACCTCTCGTCGGAGCCCGCCAAGGTCCGCGACGCCTACGGCCGCACCACCTACGGGCAGAGCTGCCTCCTCGCCCGCCGTCTCGTCGAGCACGGCGTGAAGTTCGCCACCTGCTACTTCTCCCGGGGGATCGGGGGGCAGAGCATCAGCGATGGCGGCTGGGACACCCACGGCTTCAACGACACGCGGATGTATCCCATCGTCGAGCAATACCATTTTCCCATCACCGAGACGACGCTCCCCACCTTGATCCACGACTTGGAGAACCGGGGCCTCCTCGACGAGACCCTCGTCGTCTGGATGGGCGAGTTCGGACGCACCCCGAAGATCAACAAGAACGCCAGCCGCGACCACTGGCCAAACTGCTACAGCGTCCTGCTCGCCGGCGGCGGGGTGAAGCGCGGCTACATCTACGGAGCCAGCGACGAGACCGCGAGCAACCCCATCGAGAAGCCGGTGCGGCTGGAGGACCTCTCGGCGACGATCTACTACCTGCTCGGGATCGATCCGACCTCGGAATACCACGACACCCAGGGGCGCCCGCTGATGATCTCGAGCGGCGAGCCGATCCTGGACGTGGTGGCGTGAACCGTCCGCCGCCGTCTCGAAAACGCGCGTTCGCATCGCATGTCCGGAACAAGACGACGTTTCCCATGGCGGGCCCTTTCCCGAATCCCCGTCGCCTCGCGGACGGTCCTCGTGGGATGGACGATCGGCCTTGCCCCGGCCCTTGCGCCAGCCCAAGGCCGCTGGGAGGCGCTGCCCGCCATGCCCACGGCGCGCTCGGAGATCGCCTGCGCGACGGTGGGGCAGAAAATCCACGTCGTCGGCGGCATCGGGCTGAGCGGATCGAAGCGGGCCTTCGAGGCCCTCGATCTCGGCACGGGACGCTGGGAGAAGCTCGCGCCGCTGCCGACGAAGCTGAACCACGCGGGCGTCGCCGCCTGGGAGGGGATCGTCTACGTCTCGGGCGGCTTCCTCGACTTGCGCCAGAGCCGCCACTCCTCGGCCTTGCACGCCTACGACACCCGCACCGGCGCGTGGCGGGATCTCGGCCCCATGCCGGGGGTCCGGCACAAGCACTACATGATCGCCCGGGACGGTTGGCTGCACCTCCTCGGCGGGCTGGACCTGCGCGAAACCTGGTCCTACCGCATCGCGACGGGCGAATGGCGGACGGACCGGATCGCGCCGCTCCCGTCGCAGCGCGACCACATCACGGTGCTGCAGGATCGCAGCGGCCTCTACGTCGTCGGCGGCAGGACAGGACGCAGCCCGGTGGGCGCCTGCTGGCGCTACGACTTCCGCTCGGGGCGCTGGAGCGTCTTCGCCGAGCTGCCCCGGCCCCGGTCCGCGCCGACGGCGACACTGCACCGGGGACGCATCCATGTGGTCGGAGGCGAAGACGTCGAGACGCAGCGGACCTTCCGCCGCCACGACATCCTCGATCTGGCGACGGGGCAATGGTCCGTCGGCGAACCACTCCCCCGCCCCCGCCACGGCATGGCCTCCGGCTTGGTCGGGGACCGCTGGATCGTGATCGGCGGAGGAAGAAGGGCGGAGGTCGGGACCGTCTTCACCGCGACCCGCGCGGTGGAGGAGATGCGCTTGGAAGGCAGGGGCTCGGCGACTCCTTCAGCTCGAACCGGAGCCGCCAGATAGCCGATCCGTCCGCCCGGAAAGAGCCTCGTCGCCCGCCTTTTCTATGTGGCATGCCTCCGGAGAATTGTTTTTGAACAAAAACCTGCAATGAGAATCTGAACTTGCCTAGAGCGTGGCAAGCATTTCATCTTGATCCCGAAATCCCAAGGAACCGCCCATGAATCCGAACCAGTTCACCCACAAGCTACAGGAAGCGCTCCAAGCCGCGCAGTCGCTGGCGTCCGGAAACAACCACGCCGAACTCTCCGCCGCGCATTTGCTCGCCGCCTTGCTCGATCAAAGCGAAGGCGTGACGCGCCCCGTCCTTGAAAAACTGAAGGCCGACCCGCGCGCCCTCGACGCCTCCCTCCGCCGCCTTCTCGAGAAACTCCCCTCGGTGCAGGGCTCGGCCGGACAGCAACTCTACACCAGCCAGGACCTGCGCGCCGTGCTGCAGGAGGCCGAGAAGGTCAAGTCGCAGATGAAGGACGAGTTCACCAGCGTGGAGCACGTCCTCCTCGCCCTCGTCAAGGAGGGTTCGTCCGACTTGAAGACCCTCTTCCGCGAGCATGGCGTCACCGAGGCGGCCCTGTCCCAGGCGATCGCCGAGGTGCGCGGCAGCAGCCGGGTCGTGGACCAGGATCCCGAGGGGAAATACCAGGCCCTCGAGAAATACGGCACCGACCTGACCGCCATCGCGCGGCAGGGCAAGATCGACCCCATCATCGGCCGCGACGACGAGATCCGCCGGGTCATGCAGATCCTCTCGCGCCGCACCAAGAACAACCCCGTCCTCATCGGCGAGCCCGGCGTCGGCAAGACCGCCATCGCCGAGGGCCTCGCCCGGCGCATCGTCAGCGGCGACGTGCCCGATTCGCTCAAGAACAAACGCCTCATCGCCATGGACATCGGCTCCATGATCGCCGGGGCCAAATACCGCGGCGAATTCGAGGACCGGCTCAAGGCCTTCCTCAAGGAGGTGACCTCCAGCGAGGGCCAGATCATTCTCTTCATCGACGAGCTCCACACCATCGTCGGGGCCGGCGCCAGCGAGGGCGCCGTCGACGCCTCGAACATGCTCAAGCCCCAGCTCGCCCGCGGCGAGCTGCGCACCATCGGCGCGACCACCCTCGACGAATACCGCAAATACATCGAGAAGGACGCCGCCCTGGAGCGACGCTTCCAGCCCGTCATGGTCAACGAGCCCTCCGCCGAGGACACCATCGCCATCCTCCGTGGGATCAAGGAGCGCTACGAGGTGCACCACGGCGTGCGCATCCAGGACTCCGCCATCGTCGCCGCCGCGGCCCTCAGCGACCGCTACATCGCCGACCGCTTCCTTCCCGACAAGGCCATCGACCTCATCGACGAGGCCGCTTCGCGCCTGAAGATCGAGCTCGACTCCCTGCCCACCGAGATCGACCAGCTCGAGCGCCTGGGCATGCAGCTCGAGATGGAGCGCCAGGCCCTCGCCAAGGAGAAGGACGAGGCGAGCAAGGAGCGCCTCGCCAAGGTCGAGAAGGAGATCGCCGACACGAAGGAGAAGTCCGACGCCCTCCGCGCCCAGTGGCAGAACGAGAAGGCCATCATCGACCGCGCCAACGCCGTGCAGGAGGAGATCGAGCAGCTCAAGACCGAGCTGGAGCGCCGCCAGCGCGAGGGCGACCTCGCCCGCGCCAGCGAGATCCAATACGGCCTCCTCCCCGGGAAGGAGGCCGAACTGCAGGAGGCCAAGGCGAAGCTCCATTCCTCGGAGAGCGCCTCCCGGCTGCTCAAGGAGGAGGTCACCGAGGAGGACATCGCCGAAGTCGTCAGCTCCTGGACCGGCATCCCCGTCTCGCGCCTGCAGGAGGGCGAGCGCTCCAAGCTCGTCCAGATGGAGGAGCGCCTCGGCGCCCGGGTCGTCGGCCAGCGCCGGGCCGTGACCGCCGTAGCCAACGCGGTGCGCCGCGCCCGCGCCG